>CAJOPH010000065.1 GCA_905236805.1 uncultured Eubacterium sp.
GATATCCCGTTTCTGGGGATATGCCTGGGGATGCAGCTGGCGATAGTGGAATTCATGAAGAACGTGGTGGGATACGCGGATGCGGACTCCACGGAGTTTAATCCCGACACGACCCATCCCGTGATAGACCTTATGCCGGATCAGCTGGACGTGGAAAATATCGGGGGAACCTTAAGGCTGGGAGCCTGCCCGTGCACCCTGGATGAGGATTCAAAGTCATATGTACTGTACGGGACAAAAGACATATCCGAAAGGCACAGGCACCGCTACGAGGTAAACAATGACTACAGGAATCAGCTTACCGAAAACGGCATGAAGCTGGCGGGGCTTTCCCCTGACGGCAGGATAATAGAAATGGTGGAGCTTGAGGGGCATCCCTGGTTTGTCGCCACCCAGGCCCACCCCGAGCTAAAGTCGAGGCCCAACAGGCCGCATCCTTTGTTCAAGGGATTTGTAAAGGCTGCCTTGGACTATCAGGCAAAGACTACCTAAAAAGTTATGACGAAGCTTATTATAGCATTAAATATCATAGTGTTTGTGGCATATACCGTGATGGGAGATCCGTCTGATGCAGAGTTCATGTACCGGCATGGGGCCGTTTTTTCGCCTGCCGTGACAGAGGGGCATGAGTACTACAGGCTCCTTACCGCGGTATTTCTTCATTTTGATTTTGGGCATATATTTAACAATATGATCCTTTTGTATTTCCTGGGGGATGCGCTGGAGAAGGGGCTGGGAAAATTCCGCTATATGCTCGTGTACCTGGCATCCGGGATACTGGGGAATGTGGCCACGGTATGGATAGAGAGCCTTAACGGTGACTATTCGGTATCCGCGGGAGCCTCGGGGGCCGTCTTTGGTATCCTGGGGGCCTTTGTCTTTGAGGTCTTGTCACACAGGGGAAGGTATGCCGGCATATCGGGAAAGAGGCTTTTGTTTTTCATCCTTCTTAGCCTGTATTCGGGCTTTGCCACGGCAGGCGTAAACAATATTGCCCACGTCGCGGGGATGATTTCCGGTTTTTTCATAACATTTATAGTTGATTTTCCGCGAAAAAAGTCATATAATAGACAGGTTAATGACATTAGGAACTGTTAAGAAATAACTTTTTAATTCTTTCACAGTTCCTTAGGTAAGGAGCTGGCATGAAATGAAGATAAACATATACTACGGAGGCAGGGGCGTCCTCGACGACCCCACGCTCTATGTCATCAGGAAGATGGAGGAGGTTCTCTCGGAGCTCAATGTCACTACATCCCGTTATAATCTCTACGAGCAGAAAAACGCCATCCCGACCCTGCCCCAGACCTTCAAGGATGCCGACGGCATAGTGCTTGCCACCACCGTCGAGTGGATAGGCATAGGTGGGTACATGCAGAGGTTTTTGGACGCCTGCTGGCTCTATGGTGACAAGTCCGTCATATCGGATCTTTACATGCAGCCCGTGGTGATGTCTACCACCTACGGGGAAAAGGACGGCCTGCTTACAATCCAGAATGCCTGGGATATCCTGGGGGGACTTCAGTGCGATGGGATGTGCGGCTACGTGGAGGATCTTCTGGCCTTCGAGATGAAGGACGAATACACCAGGATTATAGAAAAAAAGACCGAAAGCCTCTACAGGACCATCTCCCAGAAGCTGGTCACCCTTCCGTCGTCAAACCAGGCCGTGAAGCGTTCGGTGCTGCGCACGAACAAGATAGAGCTTACGCCCCAGGAGACCGAGCAGCTCTCCAAATACGTGGCAGACGATGCCTACGTGCAGCAGCAAAAGGAAGACATAAACGAACTGGCAGGGCTGTTTTCATTGAAGCTCTTTTCGGATGATGAGGACCAGGGACCTTATTCAAAGGAGTTCAGGGAGGCGTTTACGCCGCAGGGGGACTTTACCGCCAGTTACCAGTTTGTTTTGGATGGAAACCCGAGACCGCTTTTGATAAAGGTAAGGGGGACCGTCCTTGACATTTCCCATGAGGCGGTGGACGACGCGGACGTGGTGGCAAAGATATCCGAGGACAGGTTCGCGTCTATAGTAAGGGGGGAGGCCACCTTCCAGAAGGTATTTTTCGTGGGTGACCTTACCGCGAAAGGAAACCTGAATACCTTCAAGATGCTCGATTCGCTGTTTCCCTTCCAGGGATATTGAAGGTATAACGAAGGGTTTTCGCAAATCTGGCGCCAAGTCCGCCGGGAGCGGACTTGAATTAACATTTGCAATGGAGATTAAATAAAATGAGCGACTGTATTTTCTGCAAACTGGCGGCCGGGGAAATCCCGTCCAATACCATATACGAGGATGATGACGTAAGGGCCATACTGGACGCCTCGCCTGCGGCCAAGGGTCACGCCCTGATCATCCCGAAGGAGCACTTTGAGGATGTGTTCGACATGGACGAAAAGATCCTTTGCGCCTCGCACAGGGCGGCTCAAAAGGTTGCGTCCAAAATGAAAGACGCCCTGTCCTGCGACGGGGTGAACATCCTCCAGAACAACGGTGAGGCAGCAGGCCAGACGGTATTTCATTACCACGTCCACATCATCCCCCGTTACAAGGGAGATGACATGGGAGTACACATGAAATGGGAACACGTGGCATATGAGGACGACGGGGAGACCGAAGATTTCAGGAAGAAGCTTTCTCTATGATCCTGAAGATGGTGTTTATCGCATCGGGAGCCTTGCTGTTTTTCATTTGATTTTGGTAGTAGTTTCTTTGGTCGTAGACCTCATTTATTTCGTGGAGGAGGGTATCGGGCGTAAGGATGTCGGATTCTGATATATCTTCGCATTCTTCCTCATACAGCACCCTGGAGAACCCTTGAGTCTTGAACGAATTCGCGTTCAGGATCTGGTCGCCCCTGCTGGCGGAAAGGGGGAGGGGAATCAGGATGTTTGGCTTTTTAAGGGCCAGGATTTCCAGTATGGCATTGGCGCCGGCCCTGGAGACTACGATGTCCGCGGCGGCGAAAAGGTGCTTCAACCCGTTTTTGGAATATTCAAACTGGGTATACCCTTTCTTTACGACCAGGCTCTCGTCCAGCATCCCGGCCCCACACAGGTGAACCACCCGGAATCGGGGGAGGAGGGATGGAAGGATCTTACGTATGGTATCGTTGATGTGCCTTGCACCGGAGCTTCCGCCTATCACCAGCAGCACGGGCTTGTCCTCATCAAAGCCGCACAGGGCAAGACCCTTTTGCCGGTTCCCGTCCAAGAGCTCCTTCCTGATGGGGGAGCCCGTGAAAATGGCTTTTTCGGGAGGAAGGTGGGACAAGGTCTCGGGGAAATTGCAGCAGACCCTGGCGGCCTTCGGGATGGCCAGCCTGTTGGCCAGCCCGGGCGTCATGTCCGATTCGTGGATTATCACGGGGACCTTTCGTTTGGCGGCGGCAAAGACCACGGGCACGGATACGAAGCCCCCCTTGGAGAACACCACATCCGGGGAGAGCTTTTTCATCAGGGAAAGGGCCTGACGGTATCCCCTTACGATGCGGAAGGGATCCGTGAAATTTTTCACATCCATGTAACGGCGCAGCTTCCCCGAGGATATGGGATGGTAGTCAATGCCCTGCTCCTCTATGAGCTCTTTTTCGATGCCGTTGTAGGAGCCTATGTAGGAAATGTCGTACCCGTGCTCCTTAAGGATCGGGAATAACGCGATGTTTGGGTTTACGTGACCGGCGGTGCCCCCGCCCGTCATTATTATTTTTTTCATATCGTATATACACTCCTTGGGGATTAGATTATAGAAAACAAATTTGTTTATTTACTATAACATAATAGTCAGTTTTAAAATATTTGTCAAGTAATCATAAGGAGATTCGCCATGGGTTTGATTTCTTTGAATTTAGCCAAAGCGCAGGGGTTCGTTCCGGAAGGGATGCCGGAAAAAATGAAAGAAAAGGGCAAAGCCGCCCAGGAGGAGCTTTTGTCCCGGGGCGGCAGGGGGAATGAATTTACCGGATGGATAGATCTTCCCGAAGCCTACGACAGGCAGGAGTTTGAGAGGATACAAAAAGCCGTGGGGAAGATACGCTCGGATTCCGATGTGCTCCTGGTGATAGGTATAGGAGGCTCCTACCTTGGGGCGAGGGCCGCCATAGAGTTTCTGGGGCATAGCTTCTACAATGAGCTTCCCAAGGAAAAGCGGGGAGGCCCCGAAATCTATTTTCTGGGGAACCAGATGTCCGGCACCTATGCGAAGGAGATAATGGATGTGATTGACGGAAAGGATTTTTCCATCAATATCATATCCAAGTCGGGAACCACGACAGAGCCCGCCATAGCCTTCCGTATCTTCAAGGAAATAATGGAAAACAGATACGGAAAGACCGAGAGCGCAAAGAGGATATACGCAACCACCGACAAGTCCAAAGGAGCCCTAAAAACCCTGGCGGATGCCGAAGGGTATGAGACCTTCGTGGTACCGGACGACATAGGCGGGAGGTTCTCCGTGCTTACGGCGGTGGGACTTCTTCCGATAGCGGTATCGGGGGCGGACATCGAAAAGCTCATGCAGGGAGCCTTGGACCAGAGGAACGAGTTACTTTCGAACAAGGAAAGTAACGCGGCCCTTGATTACGCGGTATACAGGAACATATTCCGCGAAGACGGCAAGGAAGTAGAGATTTTGGCAAACTATGAGCCGGGCTTTCATTTCGTGGCGGAATGGTGGAAGCAGCTCTACGGGGAGAGCGAGGGAAAGGAACATAAAGGTCTTTTTCCCGCGGCGGTGGATCTTACGACAGACCTTCATTCCATGGGCCAGTACATCCAGGATGGAAACAGGATATTGATGGAGACGGTGCTGGATCTTAATGAACAAAGGGCCCACATGGACATAAAGGCACAAGAGGATGACCTTGACGGGCTCAATTACCTTGCGGGAAAGAGCATGGACTTTGTGAACAAAAACGCCATGAACGGCACCATCCTGGCACATAATGACGGCGGGGTTCCCGTATTGGTGGTGAATGTGCCATCCCAGGATGAGCACAGCCTTGGGGCGCTGTTTTATTTCTTTGAGTATGCCTGCGGCATCAGCGGCTATATCCTGGGAGTCAATCCCTTTGACCAGCCGGGCGTGGAAAGCTACAAGAAAAACATGTTTGCCCTTCTCGGGAAGCCCGGGTACGAGCAATTAAGGGATGATTTAACAAAGAGACTATAGTCATAATCATAATTATGATCTGACTTTTTTACAGGAACAGTAACATTGGGTGTTTGATAGGGAAGAAAGTATTATGAACGAAAGGGAAGAAAAAGAAGAATTGGCAACAGGTGAAGGAAGGGGGGCAAAGATAGCCCTGGCCGTGGGAGGCAGTATTTTTCTCATCCTCTTTATCGCATATCTGGTGGGGGTATTTTACTATCAGAATCATTATCTGCCGGGGACGCTGATAAACGGCATAGACACTTCCAACCGCACGGATGAGAGCGTGGGGGAGGATTTTGAGGAGCAGGCAAAGACCTATTCGCTGACCGTGAAGGAAAGGAACGGCTCTGCCGAGACCATACAGGGTATCGACGTGGCGTTCAGGATGAGTTACGGTGAGTCCTTTGACAGGGTTTTGGCGGAGCAAAGCCCGTTCACATGGATATTTACCCTGTTTTCCACTACGGAAGAGACGGTAAATCCCACCTCCATCAGTTTTGACGAAGAGGCCCTTGACGGGATAATAGATGAGCTCGACTGCATGGATTCATCTACCTGGACGAAATGCGAAAACGCGAAGCTTTCCGAATATGACGAAGAGGAGGGCTACACCATAAAGGAAGCCGTCTATGGCACGACCCTTGACAAGGACATAGCCGCCGAAGCCATCAGGGAGGCCATGAAAAAAGGTGACAGCGAGGTAGACCTTACCGCCACGGACTGCTATGAGCAGCCCGAATACACATCGGATTCCCCCGAGGTGGAACAGATGCTTGATACCGCAAATAAATATGCCGATGCCGACATAAAGTATACCTTTGGCGATGACACGGAGGAGGTTGACGGCTCCGTCATCAGCGGGTGGATCTCCCAGAAAAAAAAGCCCGGGATAAACCTTGACGAAGACGCCATAGCGGACTACGTGGCAGGTCTTGCCGAAAAATACGACACGGTGAACAAGGAAAGGAAATTCAAGTCCACCACGGGGGTGAAGGTCACGGTTCCGGCCGGTACCTATGGGTGGAAGATAGATCAGGAAGCCACGGTAAAGAGCCTTACCAAGCTCATAAAGGACGGAAAGTCCTATGAGGGAGACGTGGAGTATTCCCAGACGGCGGCCTCCCATGCCAAAAAGGATTTCGGGGACACCTATGTGGAGGTAGACCTTTCCACACAGCACCTGTACTACTACAAGGACGGGAAGCAGGTAGTCTCTACGGACTTTGTGTCGGGATGCGTGTCGAAAAGCAGGGAGACACCTACGGGAGCCTACTATGTGGTCTACAAGCAGAAAGACGCCACCCTCAAGGGACAGGGGTATTCCACACCCGTGGATTTCTGGATGCCGTTTTTTGATGGCTGCGGGCTGCATGACGCTACCTGGAGGTCGTCCTTCGGGGGGACCATATACCTCTACCACGGATCCCATGGCTGCATAAACCTTCCCCTTTCGGTGGCGGAGACCATATTCGGGCAGCTGGAAGAGGGAACGCCCGTATTGGTATTTGAATCCGTGGACAATACCCAGAAGTACGCCTCCATAAAGGCTGCAGCAGCAGCGGCTGCGAAGAGGGCGGCGGAGGCTGCGAAGAAAAAGGCGAAAAAAGAATCCGAAGATGATGAAAAGTCATCCAAGAGCGACAAGAAAAAGTCAGGTGACTCATCTTCTTCCAAGAAAAAAAGTTCCGACAATTCATCATCAAAGAAAAAGTCGGACAGCAGTTCCAACAAGAAAAAAAAGAGCAGTGATTGACATTACCGGGGAGGGACCATGAACTTAAAAGGAAGGGATTTTCTGACCCTTAAGGACTATACTCCTGAGGAGATATTGTACCTGATAGACCTCGCGCAGGAATATAAACAGAAAAAACATGCCGGGATACCGCATGATACCTTAAAAGGTAAGAATGTAGCGCTTATCTTTGAAAAGACAAGCACCCGCACGAGGTGTTCGTTCGAGGTGGCAGCGCACGATCTGGGGATGGGCACCACGTACTTAGATCCTTCGGGCTCCCAGATAGGAAAAAAGGAAAGCATAAAGGACACGGCCAGGGTGCTCGATCGCATGTACGATGGCATAGAATACAGGGGATTCGGGCAGCACATAGTGGACGAGCTGGCAAAGTACGCCCAGGTGCCGGTGTGGAACGGACTGACCGATGAGTACCATCCCACCCAGATATTGGCAGATATGCTGACCATCAGGGAGGAGTTTGGGGAGCTTGAGGGGCTAAAGTTTGTATACATGGGGGATGCGCGCTTCAACATGGGCAATTCCCTCATGATAGGATGCTCCAAGCTGGGCATTGATTTTACCGCCTGCGCGCCGTCCTTGTATTTTCCTGACCATGACCTCATAGAGGTCTGCGGCGAGTACGCCGAAAAGTCAGGTGCCAGGCTTACCTTCGAAGAGGACGTAAAAAAGGCTGTAAAGGATGCGAATATCATATATACGGACGTATGGGTATCCATGGGCGAGGATGAAAAGGTATGGGAGGAGAGGATAAGGGACCTTACCCCCTACAGGGTGACACAGGAAGTGATGGATTGTGCAGCGGATAACGCCATCTTCCTCCACTGTCTGCCTTCTTTCCACGACACCAAGACCAGGGTGGGAAAGGACATATTCGACAAATTCGGCATCAGGGAGATGGAGGTCACGGACGAGGTCTTCGAGGGACCAAGGTCGCGCGTGTTTGATGAGGCGGAAAACAGGATGCACACCATAAAGGCAGTAATGGCCGCCACATTGGGAGCCTAGATGTACCAGGATGAGGTCATACTCTGCGCGGCCAGCGCGTACGAGGAAAAATATTACCTGAATGAAGATTTTGCGAACCTCCCCTCCGGAGTAAAAGATGAGCTGAAGGTCATGTGCACGCTTTACACCATGGACATAGGGGGTATCCTCGAGGTCTATTATGACGAAGAAGGGAATCTGCACTTTAGGACCACGGCCCGGGAGGGGGATTTTTCCTATGATGAGATAGGCAGCGTCCTTAAGATAAAGCAGCTAAGGACAGAAAAAAGAGACCTCTTGGAATCCCTCGAGATGTATTTCAGGGTGTTTTTCCTTGGGGAGGAATACGGGGAATAAAAATGCTTCTGGCAATAGATGTAGGAAACACGAACATTACCTGTGGGATATTCGACGGCTCAAAGATGGTGGCCACCTTCCGCATGACGACCAGGCAGGTGCAGACGTCGGATGAGTACGGGATGATACTTTCAAACCTTTTAAGGTCGAACAAGATTTCGGCGGAATCCATAGACGATATCTGTGTGGCGTCGGTCGTACCGAAGATCATGTACTCACTGGGGAGCGCGCTGATAAAATATTTCAATATCGTGCCGGTCACGGTAGATCACACATTGGAGACGGGAATCAGGCTGGATTTTCCCAATCCCGGACAGGTGGGCGCAGACAGGATAGTGGATGCCGTGGCGGCCTATGAGCTCTACGGCGGGCCTGTCATAGTCATAGACTTCGGGACGGCTACCACGTACGACATGGTCACGGAGGACGGTGCCTTCATAGGAGGCGTGACGGCTCCCGGTGTGCAGGGGTCTGCCGCGGCATTGTGGAACCTTGCGGCAAAGCTCCCCGAGGTCGAGATCAAAAAGCCATCGAAGATCCTTGGGAAGGATACCATATCCTCCATGCAGTCGGGCATAGTATACGGACAGATCGGACAGACCGAGGCCATAATACGAGGAATAAAGGAAGAGATGGGACTGAAGGAAATAAAGACGGTGGCGACCGGGGGCATGGGAAACCTCATAGCCAATGAGACAGATTCCATAGACGTCTACAACCAGTCCCTCACCATGTATGGCTTGCAGATCATCCACAGCAAGCAAAAAAAATAGCTTACGAACGATGAAGACACTGAAAATAGGATCCGTGCAGCTGAAAAACAGATACATACTGGCACCCATGGCGGGCACCACGGACATGGTGTTTAGGAGCATATGTTCATCCTTTGGCGCGGGGATGGTATGTACGGAGATGGTCAGCGCGAAGGCCGTAAGCTACGGGGACAAAAAATCCCAAGCCCTCATGGAGATATCCCCTGACGAGGCACCTGTTTCCCTTCAGATATTCGGCTCGGATCCTGTCCTTATGGGGGAGGTTGCGGCCGCGATAGAAGGTCTGCCTTTTTCGATTTTGGATATCAACATGGGATGCCCCGTAAAAAAAGTCTTTGGCAACGGCGAGGGGTCAGCCCTCATGAAAGATCCTCATCTTGCGGCAGATATAGTCAGACAGATCACAAGGCGCATAAAAAAACCCGTCACTGCAAAGATCCGCAGCGGTGTGGACGCCATGCACATAAACGCCGTGGAAGTCGCAAGGCGCCTGGAGGATGCGGGGGCATCCGCCGTGGCCGTGCACGGAAGGACCAGGGAGCAGCTCTACCGGGGGCAGGCAGATTGGGATGTGATAAGGCAGGTGAAGGAGGCCGTGGACATTCCCGTGATAGGATCGGGGGATGTGACAGATCCTCCCTCAGCGGAAAGGATGCTTAGGGAGACGGGCTGCGACGGGGTGATGATAGGAAGGGCAGCCCGGGGCAATCCATGGATATTCAAGGACCTTGAAGACTACGAGGAGAAGGGCACATACGGGGGAAGACCCGGCCCTTCAGGGATAAGGGATATGATACTTTACCATACCCAAAGGCTCATCGAACAAAAGGGCGAGCGCATGGCCATCCTCCAGATGAGGACCCATGCACCGTACTATAGCAGGGGGCTTAGCGGGGCGGCCTCCCTTAGGGAAAAGATAAATAACGTAAATACATACGGGGAACTGGAAAAAGTCCTTGCATTTTTCCCCGAA
This sequence comes from uncultured Eubacterium sp., assembly GCA_905236805.1. Lineage (GTDB taxonomy): Bacteria > Bacillota > Clostridia > Lachnospirales > Lachnospiraceae > RUG14243. The sequence continues at coordinate 9,999 of CAJOPH010000065.1, forward strand.
ATGTGATAGAATACTTATCTGTGTGGCTTTGACGGCAAAAGGACGCCACACCGGATGAAGACATGTTCCCCTAGTTAAACGGATATAATAAGCGCCTCCTAAGCGCTAGTTGTGGGTTCGATTCCCGCGGGGAACGTTTATGGTAATGAGCAAAGAGTCACGGGCGCGCCGCCGAGGGTGCGTCTGTGGCTTTTTCGCATATAAGGAAAACAGCCGCTTTGCGGCACGCGCATAGGGCACTTGCGGGGTGACAGACATGGTTCAAAGGACATTTCTCATAGAAAACGATGAAGAATTTAACGCGATGCTGGAGAGCATATCACGGGATGACGCATGCAAAAGCGCGTCGTCAAGTCTCCTTGTGGCGTGTATCAATGACTGGGACCAAAGAGCGATAAAGGAGCATATCGCAAGGATATGCGCTAATGTTCCTGACCTCAAGGTGGCAGGCACTACCCACTATCAGGGACAGTGGGACTGGGGAAAGTCGAAAGAAAGATCCGCGTCCTTTAGTTTCGTTTTTTTTGATGAGGCAGATGCCCATGTGCATAGGATAGATGTGTCGGGCATGTCGGGCAAGGAAGCCGGAAGCAGATACCGTAAGGTCATCATGGGAATGGAGGATGTAAAGGGCGTTATGGTGTTTGTCTCCGGCACCTTTTTGCTGTTGGAGGATTTTTTCGGGGAGCTGGAAGATTTATCCATACCCTTTGTGGGAGCAAGGTCTGCCGCAAGGATAGAAGAGAAGATTCCGGATGACGGCGGATTTGAAGCCTATGTGATAGATGAAGAAGGTCCCCATAAGAATTCGATCCTCCTTGCCGCCTTCTGCGGGAAGAATCTCCATGTGCATGCGGGCTACAGCTTCGGATGGTCTCCCATAGGGCGCAAGATGGAGGTGACCCGTGCCTCAAACCCCGTTTTTATCGAGGAAATAGACAATCAGCCCGCAATAAAAATATTTGAAAAATACCTGAGGCTAAGGCCTTCGCAGATACATATAGAAAACACATGTGAATTTCCCTTCCAGACCGAGCGAAAGGGGATGGTGGTGGGCAGGGTGTGCATGGCATCTTTGGAAAACGGGGTCGTATTTCTCTCGGGACCTTTGTACGAAGGGGAAAAGATCCGCTTCACATACGGAAACCACAGCGCCATATTTATGGATGCGGAGGAAAAAAGAAATGAAGTGGCTATGTTTGAGCCACAGGCCATCTTTCTTTCATGCTGCATGAACAGGATAGTGTACCTGGGGGATGAAGAGCAGCTGGAAATAGACCTTTTTAAGGATGTGTCGGATACTTTGATGACCTTCCACGGGGCATCGGAAATCCTGATGATGGACGGCTCTGGGTCAGAATTAAATAGTGCGCTCTTGTCATTTTCGCTCCGGGAAGGTGAAAAGACCGGGAAGCAATACCACCTAAACAGCTTTAGGGACACAATAAAAAGCCTGTCCGACACGGAGGGCGATAATATCCCCATCCTGAACAGGCTGTTGGTGTTCCTTAGCGCAATGACGGGGGAGCTCGAGGAAGCCGCGGAGGCGGCAAATGTCGCAAACAGGGCAAAGACAGCCTTTTTGTCCAATATGTCCCATGAAATAAGGACTCCCATCAATGCGGTCCTTGGCCTGGACGAGATGATACTAAAGACCACGAAGGAAGAGGATACCAGGCGTTATGCGGCAGACATCCAAAGCAGCGGCAAGACGTTGCTTTCCCTGATAAATGATATCCTGGACACATCCAGGATGGAGTCGGGGCGCATGGAACTCATTGAGGAAGAGTATGACCTCTCATCCATGATCAACGACCTGGCAAACATGATCATGGTAAAATCAAAAGAAAAGGGACTAAGGTTTACCGTGGCGGCAGACCCCAATCTTCCCACCATCCTCTGCGGGGATGAGAACAGGGTGAAGCAGTGCGTGCTAAATATCCTGACCAATGCCGTTAAATACACGAAGGAAGGGAGCGTCACCATGAAGGTCTCCTTCGAACGCAAGAGCGAAGACACAATACTTCTTACCTTCCATGTGAAAGATACGGGCATAGGCATAAAGGAAGAAGACATCCCGAGGCTTACGAAGCCATTCGAAAGGATAGAGGAGGAAAGAAACAGAAACATCGAAGGTACGGGGCTGGGGATGAGCATAGTCACGCAGCTCCTTGACCTTATGGGATCAAGACTGGAGCTGGAGAGCGTATATGGCGTGGGGTCGGATTTTCATTTCACCATAGAGCAGAAGGTGGTAAGGGACGATCCCATAGGGAATTTTTCGAAAAGTTACCAGAACTACATCAGGGAAAGCACGAAATACAAAGAAAGCTTCCGGGCACCCTCCGCAAAGATCCTCGCGGTGGACGACACGAAGGTAAACCTCGTCGTCCTGAAAGGTCTTTTGAAGGAAACCCAAATGGAGATAACGACCGCCTCTTCCGGTGCCGAGGCTCTTGAGGCCGTAAAGAAGGAAGGCTTTGACATCATCTTCTTGGACCAGAGGATGCCCGGGATGGATGGGATACAGACGCTGGAAAAAATGAGGCAGCTGGAAAACAACCTATCATCGGGGGCTCCCGTCATCATGCTGACGGCCACGGCGCAGCTGGGGGCCAGGGAAGAGTTTCTAAGGAAGGGCTTTACGGACTACCTTTCAAAGCCCATAGACAGCACGAAGTTAAAGAGGATGGTAAGGCACTACCTTCCCCCGGAGAAGGTGATTTTGGAAGGGGAAGAAGGCCGATCCGGGGGAGGTGCCGCAAATGAAAGTGTCCCATCCAAATATGAATCAGACTTCTTAAACCATATGGCCTCGGTAGAAGGCGTGGATGTGGATATGGGCATAGAAAACTGCGTGGATGAAGACATCTATATGGATGCGGTAAAGAGCTTTGTGAGTGCCCACGAAAAAAACATAAAAGACCTTGAGACATTCAAGGAACAAAAAGACCTTAAAAATTATACCATTTTGGTTCACGGGATAAAGAGCTCATCGAGGCTCATAGGGGCAGCAGGGCTCTCGGATCTCTCAAGGAACCTCGAAGACTGGGGAAACCTCAAAGAAACAAAGGAATTAGAAGCATATACCCCAGGCTTCATAGAAAAATACAATAAGATAACTAAAGACCTCAAGGCCGCGCTTGAGGAAGCGGAAAACGAAAAAGATAAAGAAGGAAAGCCCCATCCCCCGATAGGAAAAGGGCGCCTGGAGGAGGGATACGCGGCCATAAAAGAGTTTGTGGACGGGTTTGACTTTGACTCTGCCAAGGACGTATATGACATGCTGTCGGAATACACGATACCAAAGGACGAAGAGGAAAGATTCAAAAAAACGGGAGACCTTTTGTACAGGGTGGACGGGGAAGGGATACGGAATCTTCTGTGATCTGCCATTTGCGGCCGGTCCTATATCTCGCAGAAGGCCCGCACCATCGTCATCCCTGAGGGAGTCATGATGGATTCCGGGTGAAACTGCACCCCGAACACGGGGTAGGCGGTATGCTGAACGGCCATGATGTCTCCCTCCGCGGTCTTCGCCGTGACCTTAAGGCACTCAGGGACAGAACCTTCGTCCACGGCCAGGGAATGGTACCTGGCGACGGGGGCGTGCCTGGGGCAGTCCTTAAACAGGGGGCAGTCCGTATCGAACGTACATTCGGACTGCTTCCCGTGCATCAGCTTCCCCGCATGAACTATCCTTCCGCCGTACGCCTCGCAGATGGCCTGGTGACCCAGGCATACGCCCAGTATGGGGATTTTTGGACCAAGTTCTTTTACGATGTCTATGATGATCCCGGCATCGGAGGGCCTTCCGGGGCCGGGAGAAAGGATGATCCTTTCGGGATCAAGGGAAAAAATCTCATCTACGGACAGCTCATCGTTCCTTATCACTTTGATGTCCGTATCTATCTCACCTACGTATTGGAAAAGGTTGTATGAAAAGCTGTCGTAATTGTCCACCAATAGTATCATTCCATGTCCTCCGCTATGTTTAATGCGGTAAGGGAGGCCTTTGCCTTGTTAAGGCTCTCCTCAAACTCCTTTTCGGGATCGGAATCCGCCACTATCCCCGCGCCCGACCTTACGAATACCTTTCCGTTTTTCTTGTAGGCTATCCTTATCGCTATACAGGTATCCATGTTTCCGGTAAAGTCGATGTATCCTATGGCGCCCCCGTATATGCCCCTTTTGTTGTCCTCGAGCTGCGCTATCAGCTGGCAGGCCCTTATCTTGGGGGCTCCCGACAAAGTCCCCGCGGGAAGGACCGCCTCTATGGCATCCAGGGCATCCTTGTCATCGCGTATCTGTCCCCTCACGGTGGAGCCTATGTGCATCACGTGGGAGTAATAAAGGATCTCGTGAAATTTTTCCACCTGAACGCTCCCGAAGGCAGATACCTTCCCCAGGTCGTTTCTTCCCAGGTCCACGAGCATATTGTGCTCCGCAATCTCCTTCTCATCAGCCAGAAGCTCCTCTGAAAGCCTTTTGTCCTCTGACTCATCTGCCCCCCGGGGACGGGTGCCCGCCAGGGGAAAGGTATGAAGCACACCGTCCTCCAGCTTTACCAGGGTCTCCGGGGATGCCCCCGCCACCTCCACGTCGGTCCCCGAAAAATAAAACATATAGGGCGAAGGGTTAATGGTGCGAAGCACCCTGTAGGTATTTAGAAGGCTTCCCTCGAAGGGGGCGCAAAGCCTGTTGGAAAGGACTATCTGGAAGATGTCGCCCTCCCGTATGTATTCCTTGGCCTTTTCGACCATGCCGCAGTACTCATCCCTGTCAAACAGGGGCGTAACCTCCCCCAGAAGGCGGCTTTTTGGCTCCTGCTTTTTTTTGCCGGATTTAAGCAGGTCGTACATTTGTTCTATCTGGAGCCTTGCCTTGTTGTAGCCCACCTCCGGATCCGAAAGGGACATGTTTGCCACCAGGATGATCTTTTGCCTCATGTTGTCAAAGACGATGACCTTGTCAAAAAGCATGAGGTCCAGGTCCTTAAAACCCTCCGAGTCCTTTACGTCGCGGTGGGCCGCGGGCTCATAGTAGCCCAGGTAGTCATAAGAAAAATACCCGACCAGGCCCCCCGTAAAGGAAGGCAGGTTCTTCATCCGGGGGCTTTTGTACTTGGAAAGAATGCCCCGCAGCTGCCCGGAAGGGTCATCGGTTTCCACCTCGACGGATCCTATCTTCATCTTTCCCTTTTCGATGGTGATGTCCATTACGGGGTCGTACCCCAGGAAGGTGTACCTGCCCCATTTGTCATCCGCCATTGCCGACTCCAGCATGAAACAGTGCACGGATACGTTCTTCAATATCCGCATCGCCTCTATGGGCGTTATGAAATCCGAGAGGATCTCGCAGGAAAGGGGAAGGACATCATATTCGCCGGATGACGCTATTTCCCTTACCCGGTCCATTTCAGGAAAAATCTTCATATCGTCTCCTCGTGTAAAAGTGATAACAGTGGCATAATTATATCATAAAACTAACATGAATTCAACAGGGAACTATTGACAATCACCGCATTATTGATGTATCATAAGAAGATATATTGTAAAGAAATAAGGATGATACAAAAGGAGCAAAACGATGATAAAAGAAGCGATCGTAAAAATCGTAAACAAGGAAGACCTTACCTACGATGAGGCCTACGCCGTGGTGAGCGAGATCATGGGAGGGGAGACCTCCCCCACGCAAAACGCCGCGTTTCTGGCGGCACTTTCCACCAAGAGCGCCAGGGCAGAGACCACGGATGAGATAGCCGGATGCGCCGCGGCCATGAGGGAGAAGGCCACGATAGTAGATACCGGGATGGATGTATTCGACATAGTGGGCACGGGAGGGGACAATGCGAGCTCCTTTAATATCTCTACCACCTCGGGGCTCGTGGCCGCGGCCGGTGGAATGAAGGTGGCCAAGCACGGAAACCGCGCCGCCTCTTCCAAGTGCGGTACGGCCGACTGCCTGGAGGCTCTGGGGGTAAATATCCGTCAGAGCCCCGCAAGGTGCGTGGAGCTTTTGAATGAAGTGGGGATGTGCTTCTTTTTCGCGCAGGAATATCATACATCCATGAAGTACGTGGGGGCGATAAGGAAGGAGCTGGGATTTAGGACCGTGTTCAATATACTGGGACCCCTCACCAATCCCTCAAAGCCAAAGATGCAGCTTCTTGGGGTATACGATGAGTACCTGGTGGGGCCTTTGGCGCAGGTTTTGATAAACCTCGGCGTGGAAAGGGGCATGGTGGTCTATGGGAAAGATAAGCTGGATGAAATATCCTTAAGCTCCGATACCGCTGTCAGCGAGATAAGGAACGGATGGTACAAGCAATATACCATAAGACCCGAGGACTTCGGGATGAAGAGGTGCTCGAAGGATGACCTTAAGGGCGGCACCCCGGATGAAAACGCAAAGATCACCCGAAACATCCTGGATGGGGAAAAAGGCCCAAAGAGGGACGCCGTGCTCCTTAACGCGGGAGCCGGTCTTTACATCGGAGGAAAGGCACCGTCCATGAAGGAAGGAGTCGATATGGCAGCAGGGCTTATAGATTCTGGAGAGGCGAAAAAGACGCTCGATAAGCTGATAGAGGTCTCAAACAGGCCCGACGGTGAATAGGTCATGGCAAATATTTTGGATGAGCTGGCAGGGTATGCGAAAGTCCGCGTGGAAGAGTCCAAAAAAAAGCATCCCCTCCCGGAAATAAGGCGAAGTGCCGAAGAACAAGGTCCCGGGGAATTCGAGTTCGAAAAAGCACTTAAAAAAGAGGGGCTGGGCTTCATCTGCGAGGCAAAAAAAGCATCCCCCTCCAAGGGACTTATCGCGCAGGATTTTCCCTATGTGGATATCGCAAGGCAGTACGAACAGGCGGGGGCAGAGTGCATCTCCGTACTTACCGAGCCGAGGTGGTTTCTGGGGAGCGATAAATACCTAAAGGAGATAGCGCAGGAGGTTTCCATCCCCATCCTAAGGAAAGACTTTACCGTAGATGAATACATGATATTCGAGGCAAAGGCCATGGGAGCCAAGGCAGTCCTTCTTATCTGCGCCATCTTGGAAAAAGGACAGATAGCAGAATACCTTTCCATATGCGATTCGTTGGGAATATCCGCCCTGGTAGAGGCCCATGATGAAAGGGAGATAGATAAGGCATTATCTGTGGGCGCAAGGATCATCGGGGTTAATAACAGAAACCTCAAGGATTTTTCGGTAGATACGGAAAACGCGGAAAGATTAAGGAGCATGGTTCCCGAAGAAATAGTCTTTGTCTCAGAAAGCGGAATATCTTCCAAGGAGGACGTAAAAAAAGCCAAAGACCATGGTGCGGACGCGGTCCTTGTGGGAGAAGTCCTGATGAGAGCCATGGACAAAAAGCAAAAGCTAAAAGAGCTGAAGGAGCTTATTCCTTAAGCCGGATAAACAAAGGAGAAGACCAATGCCAAAATTAAATGAGTGCTACCTGGATATCAAGGAGAGCTACCTGTTTGCCGAGATTTCCAGGAGGGTTTCGGAGTACGAAAAGAACAATCCCGGAAAAGACATCATCCGCCTGGGGATAGGGGACGTGACGCTCCCCCTGTCAAAGAGGGTGCTGGACGCCCTGCATAAGGGAGTGGATGACCAGGGGGATCCTTCCACCTTCAAGGGCTATGGCCCCGAGCAGGGCTACGGGTTCTTAAGGGAGGCGGTATCGGGGTATTACGGATCCAACGGCGTAGATATAGACCCCGATGAGATATTCATATCCGACGGGGCAAAGTCCGATACCGGAAACATCACGGAGCTGTTTGACAGGGACAATACCATACTGGTGCCCGATCCCGTATACCCCGTGTACGTGGACACGAACATCATGGGAGGAAAGAGCGTAAAGTACATGGCGGGAAATGAAGAAAACGGCTTTTTGCCGATGCCCGACCCTAAGGTACATGCCGACGTCATCTACATCTGCTCCCCCAATAATCCCACGGGGGCGGTCTACGACAAAGAAAGGCTCACAAAGTGGGTGGACTACGCGCTTGACAATCATGCGGTCATACTGTTTGACTCGGCGTACGAGGCGTTTATAGACGACCCCTCCCTTCCGAGGAGCATTTTTGCCATAGAGGGGGCCAAAAAGTGCGCGATAGAGTTTTGCTCACTTTCCAAGACGGCGGGATTTACGGGGACCAGGCTGGGATACACCGTCATCCCCAAAGACCTTGTATTTCCCACTTCAAGGGGAGGGCAGATGTCCCTTCATGCCATGTGGTTCCGCAGGCAGTCCACGAAGTTCAACGGGGCTTCCTATATCGTGCAAAGGGGAGCCGCCGAGGTCTTTACCAAAGAGGGTATGGAAGAGTGCCGCGCGAATATCGCCTATTACAAGGAAAATGCAAAGATTATTTCAGAGGCCTTAGATGCCAATGGCATATGGTACACGGGCGGGAAAAATTCCCCCTACATCTGGTTCAGGTGCCCGCACGGCATGGGGTCATGGGAGTTTTTTGACAGGCTTCTTAACGAGGTGCAGGTGGTAGGCACGCCCGGTGAAGGATTTGGCGACAATGGCAAGGGGTTCTTCAGGCTTACGGCATTCGGCGAAAGGGAAAGAACCAAAGAAGCCATGAAGCGCATGGAAAAAATATTGCAATAAAAAAGGAGAAAAACCATGGATGTATTAAACGGCGCAGTAAAAATGGCGCAGGACATAGGCACAAAGGCCGCAAAGAAGGCGGGCGAGCTGAAGGAAACGACGAAGCTAAAGCTTGAGATCCGTTCCAAGGAGGATTTCATAGAGAGGCAGTACAGGGAGATCGGGAAAAGACTCTATGAGGATACCAAGGACGATGATTCCAACAGCTACGAGGAAGTATTTTTGATAAACCGCACCTTTGAGGAAATAGCCGAGCTGCAGAAGCTGATGGCGGATATCACGGGCACGGTAAAGTGCAAAAGCTGCGATGCCGATGTGGATCCGTCGTCCGCATTCTGCCCCAAATGTGGGGCAAAAATGGAAAATGAAGCCGAAGACGAGGATGACGAAGAGACGATAGTGACAGTAGACGTGGAAGAACCGGGAGATGACGATGGCGAATAAAGGCAAATACTATCTTACTACAGCGATAACATATACCAGCGGAAAGCCACATATCGGCAATACCTACGAGATCATACTGGCGGACGCGATAGTCAGGTTCAAAAGGCTCGAAGGCTATGACACCTATTTCCAGACGGGGACCGACGAGCATGGTCAGAAGGTCGAGATAAAGGCGGGCGAAAAGGGGGTTTCCCCAAAGGAGTTCGTGGATGAGGTAGCCTCGGAGGTAAAGAGGATCTGGGACCTCATGGATACATCCTATGACAATTTCATAAGGACCACGGACGAAGATCACGAGACCCAGGTAAAAAAGATCTTCAAAAAGCTCTATGACCGGGGGGATATCTACAAGGGAGCCTACGAGGGTCTCTACTGCACGCCCTGCGAGTCCTTCTGGACGCCGTCGCAGCTGGTGGACGGGAAGTGCCCCGACTGCGGCAGGGAAGTAAAGGAAGCCCATGAGGAGGCATATTTTTTCAAGATGGAAAAATACGCCGACAGGCTCATCAAATATTACGAAGACCACCCCGGATTCATCCAGCCCATATCCAGGAAGAACGAAATGGTGAACAATTTCCTAAAGCCCGGTCTTAAGGACCTTTGCGTGTCAAGGACATCCTTCAAGTGGGGGATTCCCGTGGACTTTGACCCCGGGCATATAGTATATGTGTGGCTCGACGCCCTTACGAACTATATCACGAAGATAGGGTACGATGCGGACGGAAACCACTCGGAGCTCTACAAAAAATACTGGCCCTGCGACCTTCACCTCATAGGTAAGGACATCGTGAGGTTTCATACGATATATTGGCCGATCTTTCTCATGGCCTTAGATATACCCCTCCCAAAGAAGGTCTTCGGGCATCCGTGGCTCCTTCAGGGAGAAGGCAAAATGTCAAAGTCCTCGGGGAACGTCATGTACGCGGATGATCTCGCAGAGATCTTCGGGGTGGATGCCGTGCGTTATTTCGTGCTTCACGAGATGCCCTATGAAAATGACGGCGTGATCTCCTGGGAGCTCATGGTGGAGAGGTTTAATTCCGACTTGGCAAACACCCTCGGAAACCTGGTAAACCGCACCATCTCCATGTCGAACAAATACTTCGGCGGCACAGTCACAAATAAAAATGTCACAGAGGCCGTAGACGAAGACCTTATCAGCGTGGCGACATCCGCCGTGGAAAAAGTCACGGAAAAAATGGATGATTACCACGTGGCAGACGGGATATCGGAGGCGATGAACCTCTTCCACAGGTTAAATAAATACGTGGACGAGACTACGCCTTGGGCATTGGCCAAGGACGAAGCAAAAAAAGACAGGCTCTCTACCGTGCTCTATAACCTCACCGAGGGCATATGCATAGGGGCGACGCTGATCTCCCCCGCCATGCCAAGGACGGCAGATAAGATCTTCTCGCAGCTTAACACAAAGATGCGCGATTATGACGACCTTGGCAGATTCGGGCTCTATCCTTCGGGAAACAAGGTAACGGATGACCCCGAGATCCTATTTGCGAGGATGAAGCTTGAGGACGTTTTGGAAAAAATAAAAGGACTTGATTCATGATATTTGATACCCATGCGCACTATGACGACAAATCATTTAATGAGGACAGGCACAGCCTTTTGTCCTCCATGAGGGAAGAAAACGTCGGCCGCATAGTAAACGTTGGATGCGACCTTAGATCTTCCAAAAGGAGTGTCGAGCTGGCGCAAAAATACATTGATGTCTATGCGGCCGTGGGCTACCACCCGTCGGACGTGCAGGGCGTAGACATGGAAGAGGCCTTCGCGGAGATGAGAAAGCTCCTCAAAAACCCAAAATCCGTTGCCGTGGGTGAGATAGGCTTGGATTACCACTGGATGAAAGACCCTAAGGGCCAAAAGATCCAAAAGACCTGGTTCAAGAAGCAGCTGTCCCTGGCAAAAGAACTTAGAAAGCCCATCATCATACATTCCAGGGAGGCATCCGCAGATACCATGGACGTGCTTAGAAAGTATTATGATCCCGGAGCCTCCCCTTTGGTCATGCACTGCTATTCTTACGGATGGGAAGAGGCCAAAGTACTTTTGGAAGAGGGGTGTTATCTCGGGATAGGGGGTACCATTACCTACAAGGGGTCTGACAGCGTCGTAGAGACCGTAAAAAAAGCCCCCATGGAAAATATCCTCCTTGAGACCGACTGCCCCTATCTTTCGCCCGTTCCCAACAGGGGAAAGAGGAACGACTCATCCAATATCAGGTACGTGGTGGAGGAAATATCAAAGATAAAGGGGATATCTCCCTCCGAGGTGGAAGATATTACATGGAAAAACGCCCAAAGGTTTTACCGTGTGGGGGGAAGCAGATGAAAAAAAACGCCCCCAAAAAACGCTTCGGCCAGAATTTCCTAAAGGACTATGCCGTGCTGGAGGGGATAGTCGACGCGGCGGATGTACAGGAAGGCGACCATATCCTGGAGATAGGTCCGGGTCAAGGTGCCCTCACGCGCCTTATGTGCCAAAGGGGAGCCTATGTATACGCCGTGGAGATAGACAAAGACCTCGCCCATATGCTGCAAAGGGATTTTGCGGTATACGAGAGGCTTACCGTGATACAGGGAGATATATTAAAGCAGGATTTGACAAAGTTCTCCGAACAGATAGGGGAACCCTTCAAGGTCGTGGCAAACCTTCCCTACTACATCACCACGCCCATCCTTATGAAGCTCCTCGAGCTGAGCCTTCCCATCACGCAGATCACCGTGATGGTGCAAAAGGAGGTGGCGGGGCGCATGGTTGCGGCTCCCGGCACCAAGGAATACGGGGCGCTGTCCGTGGCGGTAAGATACCACACCCAAAGCACTGTCGAAATGGAAGTGCCGCCGGAGGCATTTTACCCAAGGCCAAAGGTCAAGTCCTGTGTGGTGCACATGAAGGTCCTAAAGGAGCCGCCCGTCAAGGTAAAAGACCCTGCGGCCATGTTCTTACTTGTAAAGGCTGCCTTCGGGCAGAGAAGAAAGACCCTGGTAAATGCCGTATCCCATGGCATGGGGATAGACAAAGAAAAGATAGCCATGGCGGCAGAAGAGCTCTTTGGGGATCCTTCCATACGGGGGGAGAAGCTATCTTTGGAGGATTTCGCGAGGCTGTCAGACTACATAGGGAAAGTCTCAGGGAAGACCTGATATTAGGAAAAGTCTCAGGGACATCCTGACATAACGAAAAAAAGACCCGGCATATGCCGGGCTTTTTCATGCTCTATGCTTCATGCCCGTGCTCCGCGCACGGGGGATAAATGCGGCTGACAGGACTTGAACCTGCACGGTCTCCCACCAGAACCTAAATCTGGCGCGTCTGCCAATTCCGCCACAGCCGCATGAACGTATATTATATCATTTATTCGGGGTTTTGTCAAACCGTCAAATTTCCAAAAAAAAAGTATTAAAAAGCAAAAAAACTACATTTACACCATGAGGGATTTTAGATAAAATCTATATCAAGTGATAGCTTGGGGAGCGTACTTGGATTCTGTTGGGTTCCCTTAAATGATAAAAAGGAGGCTATAATGGCCGAGAAGATCTTGGAGGTTAAGCACCTTTGCACCAGCTTCATACAGGAAGATGGCTCAGAGCTTCGGGCGGTAGATGACCTCTCCTACGAGGTTCATGAAGGCGAGTGCGTGGCGATAATAGGAGAAAGTGGCTCCGGGAAGTCGGTGTCGGCCCTCTCCATCCTGAGGCTCATCCCCTATCCGCCGGGAATCATAAAGAGCGGACAGATCCTCTACAGGGGGGAAGACCTCATGGAGAAGTCCGACGCCCAGATGGAAAAGATCCGGGGGAAGAATATCTCCATGATCTTTCAGGAGCCCTCCACATCATTAAATCCCGTCATGACGATAGGGAACCAGATCATGGAAAACATACTCATCCATTCCGATGCCACCAGGGAGCAGGCAAGGGAAAGGGCCAAAGAGCTTTTGGAGATGGTGGATATCCCCAATCCCGACGTAAGGCTTAAGGATTATCCATACCAGTTTTCCGGCGGGATGCAGCAAAGGGCGATGATAGCGATGGGAATGAGCTGCTCTCCTGACATATTGATCTGCGATGAGCCCACCACGGCCCTGGACGTGACGGTCCAGGCACAGGTCCTAGAGCAATTAAACGGCCTGCGCAGCAAATACGGCACGGCCATCATCATCATCACGCATAATCTCGGTATAGTGGCAAGGTACGCCGACACGGTAAAGATCATGTACGGGGGGCGCGTCATAGAGTCGGGCACCGCGGACGACGTGTTCGAAAGACCCTGCCATCCCTATACGATAGGATTGATAAGGGCGGTGCCAAGGCTAGACCTTCCCAGGAGCAGGGGGCTTCATACTATAGAGGGCGAGCCGCCCAATATGGCAAAGATAAGCCCGGGGTGCTGTCCGTTCCATCTGCGCTGTAAATACGCGGATGACAGATGCAGGAATGAAAGACCCGAAGCTGGCCCGGTGGGGGGTGGGCATATGTGCGCCTGTCACCACATGGAGCTTGCCGAAGAAGAGAGGAAGGAGGTCGTGGTGCATTGACACGGAATGTATCAGCGGTGGAAAAAGAGCCCGTCATCCATGAAAAATACGACATGTCAGACATATGCGTCGTAAGGGACCTTAAAATGCACTTCCCCGTGACAAAGGGCCTGCTGAAGCATCAGGTGGCATCGGTAAAGGCAGTGGACGGCGTGTCATTTTCCATAAAGAGGGGACGGACCCTGGGGATAGTGGGAGAGTCAGGCTCCGGGAAAAGTACCATAGGAAACTGCCTGCTCATGAGGATCCGTCCCACGGGTGGGGACATAGTCTTCGAGGGACATGACTTAAAGAACGTCACCAAAAAGGGCATGCGAGACATGAGCAAGGACCTTCAGATGATCACCCAGGATCCCTTCGCTTCGTTAGACCCCAGGATGGACATACAGGACATCATCAGCGAGGGCCTAAAGATCCACAGGATGGGCAAAAAAAAGGAGCAGGAAGAGATAGTGGTAAGGATGATGGATATGGTGGGACTTAATCCTGATTTCAGACACCGCTTCCCACACGAATTTTCGGGGGGTCAGAGACAGAGGATATCCATCGCCAGGGCCCTTGCGATACAGCCCAAGTTCGTGGTCTGTGACGAGGTGGTCTCGGCTTTGGACGTGTCGATACAGGCCCAGGTCGTATCCATCCTCATGAAGCTCCAGGAAGAGCTGGGGCTTACCTATGTATTCATAGGCCATGACCTCTCTGTGGTGAGGTACATCTCGGATCAGGTGGCGGTCATGTACCTTGGCAAGATAATGGAGCTTACGGACAGCGACACGCTCTATGACCATCCGCTTCACCCATATACGCAGGCTTTGATATCGGCGGCCCCCATCCCGAATCCCACGGTGGACAGGGCCAGGGAGAGGATCCTCCTTAAAGGGGAGATACCGTCGCCCATAGATCCGCCCATGGGGTGCAATTTCTGCACGAGATGTCCCCGGGCGGTGGACAGGTGCTTCAAGGAAGAGCCGGAATTCAGGGACATGGGAGGCGGACACATGGCAGCCTGCCATCTGGCAGAGCCGTAAAGGAGGGTCCAATGGGTAAATACGTGATAAAGAGGGTGCTGCTGCTCATACCCACGATATTCATCGTGTGTGCGATAGTGTTCATCCTCATGAGGATGATGCCGGGCGACGCGGTGGATATCATCATGGTGCGCCTTAGGAATTCGGGAAAGAGCGCCGATGAGGATGTGGTCCGCGCGATGATGGGGTTGGACGTACCCCCCGTAGAGCAGTTTTTCAACTGGTTTTTAGGAGTGCTGCACCTGGATCTGGGCGACTCCTTCTTCCAAAACGGCGGGGTTGCCTCCATCATAGGAAGGCAGCTTCCCATCAGCCTGGAGCTGGGACTGATCAGCCTGATACTGGCAAACCTTATATCCATACCGCTGGGCCTTTTTTGCGCGGCAAAGCAGGACTCTTTGGCAGATTATCTGCTCAGGGTTTTTGCGGTGTTTTTCATGTCGGTTCCCATGTTCTGGCTGGCCACGCTGGTGCTCTTTTATCCGGCGAAGTGGTGGGAGTATTCGCCTGAGGTTACCTACTATTCCCTCATCGAAAACCCCGTGAAAAATATGTCAATGTTTCTGGTGCCCGGGATACTGGGGGCGCTGGGACAGGCAGGGACCCAGCTTAGGATCACGCGTACCATGGTGCTCGACACATTAAGGCAGGACTACATAAGGACAGCCTACGCCAAGGGCGTAAGCCAGAGAGACGTCCTTTTCAGGCATGCCTTCAGGAACGCCATGATACCCGTTATCACGGTGGTGGGAGGATCGATCAGCGCCCTGGTGGGAGGAAATGTGATCCTGGAAAATATATTTAACATCCCCGGGATAGGGCAGCAGCTGGTCACATCCCTGGGCTACAGGGATTTTCCCATGGTCGAGGGGTGCGTGCTCATCATGTCGCTTTTCGTCATGGTGGTAAACCTCATCATAGACCTTGCGTACAAGTGGATAGACCCAAGGGTTACGTTTGATTAAGGGAGGGGGATACAATGAAATTCTGGAAAGAACTGTTCAAGAAAAAGACCCTCTCAGGAGTGTGCTTCATATTCCTCATCGTGATCCTTTTGGTAGGGGTGTTTGCCGACCAGCTTGCGCCATACAAGATGTCATACGGCATACTCCCGTCTGACCTTATGAACAGGTTAAAGCCCCCCGGCACCCCGGGGCACATCCTGGGGACCGATGTATCGGGAGTAGACCTTTTGTCATACATGATATACGGGGCGAGGACCTCTGTCATACTCTGCGTGTGCTGTACGGTGCTTTCGACCCTGATATCCGTGGTGCTGGGGATCTTATCGGCGGTATTGGGCGGGGTGTTCGACCTGATTTTCCAGAGGGTGGTGGACGCCTTCGGGTGCATCCCCCAGATGCTGCTGCTGCTGCTTTTGATGGCGATGCTGGGCAACGGCATCCCCCAGATGATAGCGGCCCTTGCGATACCGGCAGGCATAGGGGGATCTAGGATGGTAAGGTCAGCGGCCTTTGCCGTCAAGGATTCGGGATACTGCAAGAATTCAGACCTTCTCGGCGGAGGGTTTATATGGAAGAGTGTAAAGCACGTCCTTCCAAACATCATGCCCCTTATCATCATATCGGCGGCAGGCCAGCTGGGGGGCGTGGTCATGATGGAGGCTTCCATGAATTTCCTTGGCTATGGTGTGGCACCCGGCACGCCCTCGTGGGGGGTATTGATCACGAACCAGGGAAGGGACCATATGCTGGATGCGGCGTGGATCTGCCTGGTGCCGGGCATAGCTATCACCCTTCTTACCTTCTGCTCATGCATGTTCGGTGACGGGGTGAGGGATATATTAGATCCCAGGCTCAAAGGCGGTGTAGGCTCCTACAGCACCAAAAAGCTTGGCAAGGTTTTAGAAAAGCTAAAAAAGAAAGAAGCAATAAATACATAGCATCAAACCTATTATTAAAGGAGGATTTAACAAATGAAAGCGATGAAAAAATTCATGTCATTGTTCCTGGCGGCGGCCATGACAGTGTCCCTGGCAGCCTGCGGCGGGGGATCGGACAACGCCTCTTCGGGCTCGGGTGACGCGGGAGGATCCCAGGGAGGATCCGGTGACGCGCAGACGTCCGTTACCGCCCAGTCAGCGTCCGAGGTAGAGGGCAACACCTCAGAGCCCCAGTACGGCGGCGAGGTCACCATCTACTATCCCAAATTCTACGACGTGTTCGACCCGGCCATGAGCAATGAATACCAGTACAGCTTCTGGTATGAGACCCTGTTTACCATTGACTGGGCAAAGGCTGGAGAGTATGATTTCGGACCGGCAGAGACGCCCATCGCCTACATGAAGGGCCAGATTGCCCAGGACACCGGTGAATTCGACCAGGAGGCGGGGACCCTTACGGTGAAGATCCGCGACGATGTATATTTCCAGGACGGGTCGCTCTATGACGGCCGTCAGCTTACGGCAGACGACGTGGTATGGAGCTACTCCAGGATGCTGGGGTTGAACGGCATGGAGAAGGTAGAGGCAGAGGATGCCATGGCCTTTATCGATGCTGACAAAAACCTCTACATGATAGAAAACGTAGAGGCCACAGACGATAACACGGTGGTATTTACATTCAAGAAGGACTTTGCCAATGAGGTGGCCTACCAGAAGTTCCTCAATGTAAAGATCAATATCGCGGGTGAGGAATGGGATTCCCTCTCCCAGGAAGAGAAAAATGACTGGCACAACGCACAGGGCACAGGTCCCTACATCCTTGCCGACTACAAGGCCGACAACAGCATGAAGCTGGTCCGCAATGACAATTATTATGGGACGGATGAAAAATACCCCGAGAACAAGCTCCCCTACATCGACACGATAAACCTCGTATATATAGCAGATGCTTCCAACATACTGGCGCAGGCAATGTCAGGGGATCTTCAGTGGTTCGGTGAAAACGGAAAGAACGTCCTTTCTGTGGAGCAGCTTGCCACACTTTCCGATGCGAACGCGGGATATGAATATGTCTACAACAGCTCCACTCCCGTAGCCATAGGCTTCAAAACCAACCAGTCACCCTTCGATGACATAAATGTCCGCATAGCCCTCCAGCATGCCATAAACATCGCGGGGATCAGCGAGGCCTTTCTGGGCGTACCCCAGGATCAGGTAGTGATACCGGGTCTTTGGAGTCCCGACCTTTCCGAGTGGACCACGATAGGCACATGGGATGATGAGACCACATCCGAATATACGTACGATGTGGCTCTGGCCAAGCAGATGCTCGAGGATGCGGGATATCCCGACGGCTTCGAATTTACCATACAGCTTGACCCCACGGCCAATCAGGACATCTTCACTGAGGCAAAGACCGAGCTTGCGCAGGTAGGAGTGACCATGAACATCGAGGTAGCTTCCGAGATGATGGAGGCAGTATCAGTCTCCCAGGATCCGGAGGATGAGAGGATGTTCAACGCCATGTATGGATCCTACGGTGCCTTCGACCTTGCGAACATGATGATAGGTGACAATTCCGCCATGCTCGATGAGACGAACTCCTACGTGACTGATGACCAGGAGGTATTTGACCTTCTTGCCACCATGCAGCAGGCTGAAACGATAGCCGACCAGACAGATGCCGCAAACCAGCTTGACCAGCTTTTTGCCAAGGCACACTGGGGAATATATCTCACGGGCGTACAGCCCTGCACGGACTGGATGAGCAACACCATAGGTGGATACTCAGGACAGAAGGTCTACTATGACCAGAACATGAGGACCATCTGGGCCAGGCTCTGGGTAGACGGGGCAGGTGGAACGGCTCCCGCCGCGTCAGGGGATGCTCAGTAATAAATTAAACCAAAAATGAACAGGCGGCTTCGTCGGGAAGGATGAAGCCGCTTTTATGCACATTTATACTTAGTCCACTGTAATACAATCCAGGGAGGTACAAGAGAAAAAATGAACAGGAGATATGAAGCCCTTCTGTCACCCCTCAAAGTCAGGGACGTGATATACAGAAACAGGATGCTTTCCACGGCGTCCACACCACATTTCCTTCAGGGAAAGGAGCCCTACCCCACGGAGAAGATCATCACGCATTTCGCGAACAGGGCCAAAAGCGGGGCGGCCGCCGTGTCGATAAACCATTTCCACACGGACGACATGCCGCTGCACGGAAGATCCATAGACAATCCCCCCTCGCATTTTAATCTCTACGACATAGAGAACGGCACCTGTCAGAACTACCTCTGTCAGCTGATAGACGCCATACACTTTTACGGGGCAAAGGCCAACGGCTACATCATGGCAGACCCCGCATGGCTTTCTCCCGACGGGGAAAAACCAGAGCCCCCCATGGGGCCGCCCCCCGGAATGGGACCAAAAGAGCCCGAAAGCACACAGACAGACTGGGCCCGTTCCGCGGAGGACGACAGTTTCTTTCAGATAGATATATCCTCCATCACCCGCGAACAGATGGATGCCTACATAAGCAACGTAGCCAGGGAGGCGTCAGACTTAAAGCGCCTGGGATTTGACATCATTTCCATGCACTGCTGCTACCGTCACAGCCCCCACGCAATGTTCGCGTCACCCCTTACGAATCACAGGACGGATGAGTACGGGGGATCCGTAGAAAACAGGAACAGGTTCCTTATAGAGATATTTACGGCCATAAGGAAGGAAGTGGGACCTTCCACCCCGCTGGAGATAATATACTCCGTATCAGAGCCCAAGGGCGGCTACACGGTGGAAGATACCATAGAGTTCGCAAAGATGGCGGACGGTCTCATAGATATTTTGCATCTTCGTTCGGGGGACATGGATCCCCAGCACCCCCTGGGGTACACCTCCACGGAGGAGAATCCCGCTCCCTACTTGGAGGAGATGGGAAGGGTCACCAAGGCGGTGCATGACCTTGGGCTTAATATGGTGGTCGCCGCGTCGGCGGGCTTCCAGGATCCGGAGCTGGCGAACAGGGCGGTAGCCGAAGGAAAGGCAGACCTCATAGGCATGGCCAGGGCATGGATCAACAATACCGACTATGGAAAGAAGGTCTACGAAGGAAGGGGTGAGGACATCACGCCTTGCATACGCTGCAACAAATGTCACGTGCCCTGCGGAAAGGATATGTGGAGAAGCTTTTGCTCGGTAAATCCTTTGGTAGGCCTAGAAGACAAGATTGAACGTATGGTCGACCCACCGAAAGATGTAAAGAAGGTGGCGGTAATAGGAGGAGGCGTAGCCGGCATGGAATACGCAAGGATCGCGGCGCAGCGAGGCCACAAGGTTACACTCTTTGAAGCCACAGACGCCTTAGGAGGCCAGCTAAAGCATGCGGATCACGCATCCTTCAAATGGCCGTTAAAGCAGTTCAAGAACTGGATGATAGCACAGATGGAAAAGGAAGGGGTCGATGTAAGGCTAAATACAAAGGTCTCCCCCGAAGAAATAAGGGACGGGGGATATGACGCCGTGGGCATAGCCGTAGGGTCTGCCCCGGCAGCGCCTTATCTTCCCGGAATAGATGGAAAAAACGTGCATTATGCCTCACAGATATACGGCGAGCCCGCCAAGAGCCTCTCTGATGACATCGTTATGATAGGAGGCTCGGACGTCGGCGTGGAGACGGCGCTTTACCTGTGCGAGATGGGCAAGAAGGTAAAGGTGCTTGAAATGGCATACGAACTCATAGAGGACGCGCCCCATGCACACTACAAGAACATGGTGCACAATTATTGGATGGCGCAGCCTAATTTCTCATTTCAGTGCGGCGTAAGGGTCACCTCCATAGACGAAGGGGGCGTAAATTACACAGACCATAAGGGAAAAGAAGGCAGAGTCAAATGTACGGACGTTCTTTTGGCCATGGGCTCAAAGCCCAATACCGATCTTGCGTTCTCCTTTGCGGACACTGCCCCCATCGCCCATGTCCTTGGGGATTGCGAGAGGGCATCCGCGGTGCAGAGGGCCATGAGGACGGCATTTTCACTGGCATCTACCCTGTAAAGGTATGACGGGCAGATTATTTATGGGAAAGGAAGAAAGATCATGGCATTTAAAGGTGTGGACAGGTACTTCAAGGGATATGAAAAAGAAAAGGTCTTATCGCCGAACGGAAGGATGAAGACCAGGTACATCTACAGGGGGGAATACTACAAACTGATCCTCTCGGAAGGAAAAAGCCCCCAAAAAATAAAGGCCCTGTCCATACTTTACCTCATACTTTACATAGCGGCGACCATTGCCGCGGGCTTTCTTCCCGTGGTGGGAAACATACAGGGCGTGGGGGCGGTGGGGCTTTTGGCCCTTACCGGCTTTATCCCCGCCCTCTTTTGGGCAGGATCTGTATTAGAGTTTGCCACCTCCCGTAATTACATGGTTTACCGCAAATATTCCTATGGCATATTAAGGATGCCGAAAGCCATTTCCATCGTGCGCTTCTTTGCCGCAGCGGAGCTGTTTCTAAATGTATTCATTGTGGCATATTATCACTCAAGGATAGACTCTGTCGCCAATGAGATAATCTTTGCCGCACTCATAGCGGCAAAGCTCGTGTTATCTAACCTCGCACTAAGAGATGTAAGGCAGATAGATGTGGAGGAAGTCCCTTATGAACTGGTGCCGGAGGAAGAGAGGGAAAGTTAGGTATGATCATTGATAAATAATCATCAAAAAAAATGGTTGATTTTTTGTAAAAAATGGTATAAAATAAAGCGAAATTTTTAACGGTGTCTAAATGGGTACCGTTTGTTTTTTAGGATAAGGTTAGATTTAACTAACTTTATTGACGAAATATCAATCAATAAAGGAATCGGGTTTTATGAAAAATATCCTTAAGTATTTGAAGATCTTCATTCCGGGAACGGTATCGGTGTGCCTTGTGGCAGCAGGCGCCCATGCTTTTTGTGCGCCCGACCTTCCTGAAAGGGAAGTCTATGCGTACTCCCTGCTGGACGGGAGCCTTTCCGCGGATGGCGCATCGTCAGGGGACGCGGTGAACTCGGCCATCAAAGCATCCAAGAAAAAGGTAAAAAGAAAAGAAAAACCCGCACAGAAAAATTCCGGTGAGATTCCTGCTATATCTAAGGTGGCAGAGGATTCAAACGCCACATATAAGGACGGGACGTTCAGGGGGTCTGCGCAGGGCTACGGGGGGACGACCACCGTGGATGTGACCATAAAGAATTCTAAGATAAAGAATATTTCGGTGGTTTCCCATCACGATGACGCCTCGTTTTTTTCAAAAGCCAAACCCCTGCTTTCCCTGATGGTAAAGGAGCAGACCACGAATGTGGATGCGGTCTCGGGAGCCACGTTCAGTTCGGCCGGGTTGATAGGAGCCACAAGGGCGGCATTAAACAAAGCGAGGGTGGACGGTAAGGCGGATGAGAGTGACTCATCAGACAAAACGAGCAAAGATTCAGATGACAAAAAATCCAATTCCACGAAAAACAATACTTCCACTTCCATAGAGCTCCCCTCGAACGCCTCCCCCGGGAATTTCCCGTATGAAGATGGAACCTATGAAGGAGTCGGTGAAGGCTTTGGGGGCGACGTGGTGGTGGATGTGACCATCAAGAATCAGACCATCATCGAGATTTCGGTGAAGGAAGCCGCGGATGAGACGCCTGAATATTTTTCAAAAGCCGTTAAAATCCTGGATGCGATATTGGAAAATCAGGACACGGACGTGGATGCCGTATCGGGAGCCACGTTCAGCTCGAACGGGATACTGGATGCGATAGCGGATGCGCTTTCCAAGGCGCCTAAGATACAGGATACCGGTGAATCCGAAGACAAGACAGATACATCCGAAGACGAAACAGGGACGGACGTAGCCGGAGACGCGTCCGGGACTGCACAGACACCTTCCTGTCTTTACAATGATGGAGAATATACCGTTACCGTAAGGTGCCGTCCCGATGAGGATGAAGATTTTGATGAATATGAGATAACATTGACCATCACCCTGGAGAATGACCATATCACGGATATCTCCGTAGATGATATTTCAGACATGTCAAACAAAGCCTTTGTAAACATGGCTCTGAGGGGAATGAAGGATGGCTTTTTAGGGATATCTGATTTAACGGCATATGACGATTCGGCGGTGGATGCGGTTTCCGGCGCCACCTGTTCTTCGGAGAGCCTCAAGGAGGCCGTAAAAGAAGCGTTGGATGAGGCCGCAAAATAAAAACGGCGATTTCTTAACAGTTCTTAAGGGGTTAAAGCGGTGAAGCAGTTTCTGACAAGATTCATAAATGTGTTTGCGGTGGTTTTCGCAATCGTTATTTTTAATAAATACGTAGTGGAAGAAACTGAAGGCTACGAGGATAAGAAGGAAAGCATAGAGGCATACAATTCCATCGTGGAGGAGCGCCTCAAAGCTGATATCGAGAGGCAAAAAGAACTGGAGGGTTCCTCATCGGGGGACGCGTCCGGTAATATGGGCGCGGATTCATCGTCCTTTGACGGCGTTTACGAAGGCACCGGGGAGGGCTATGGCGGTTCCGTCACGGTTTCTGTCACCATATCGGGAGGCAAAATATCAAATATAGACATAATATCCGCAAAGGATGAGGATCCTGAATATTTTTCCATGGCGGTGGGACTTACGGACAAGATCATCTCCGGCCAGACCACGGATGTTGACACTGTTTCGGGTGCCACGTTCTCTTCTTATGGGATCATAGACGCCGTAAATGACGCGTTGGGGAATGCCGGGCTATGAATAAAAAGAGGGCGCTTAGGGCCGAGGTTACCAGGCATGTGATCCAGGTCGTGTTTTTCATACTTGCTCCCGGGCTTTATGCCGGCGCGTTTTCAGGTGTCAAATATATCTTTACGCAGGTAGGGGCGGGAGCCATGATAGAAAAGAATTCCTTCATGGTGACGCTGGTTCTTCTATGCGTATTTACCATGATCTTTGGAAGATATTTCTGCGGCTATGCCTGCGCTTTCGGGACTTTGGGAGACTATGTCTTTTTGTTAAGAAAGGGCTTTGAAAAGCTTATTAAGAAAAAGCTTCCCAAGATTCCCCAAAAAGCGGGGAAGGCTTTGGATTACTTAAAATACATTATACTTTTAGCTATTATTGCGGCATGTTTTGCGGGTGTGTACGACAAGGCTCGGGGGTATTCGCCCTGGGATGTTTTTTCCATGTTAAGGGCTTTGAAGCCAAGGCTTGAGGGATATGGCCTGGGAGTGGGACTTATGATCGCGATCCTCGTTGGAATGGTTTTCCGGGAGCGTTTTTTTTGCAGGTTTTTGTGCCCAATGGGCGCGGTATTTTCCCTCCTTCCCATGAACCCGTTTTTTACCATCAGAAGTGACAGGAAAAAGTGCCTGCCGAAGTGCAGGTCATGTATAAATAATTGCCCCGCGAATCTTCAGGTCGGGGATGACAGGACACAGCAGGATTGCTTTCAGTGCGGACAATGCGTGAACAAATGCCCGAAGAAGCATATCACGTCGGGATTTGGGGGAAAAGCACCGGATGAATCTGGCTTTAGTGGTGCAAAAGGAGATGAACCTTGGTGGATGATAGGAAGGGGTGTGCTCCTGGCAGGCTTGTGGGCATATTTTTTGGGGATTTAAATCAGCTCGGTATACCCGATCATATTTTTTTTGGATATGGGTTAGTCTGATAGGACTTAGGAACTTATTGTTCTATAGTTCCTAAGGTTCTAAATGACTAATTTTTATCATATATAGCTATATTTTTTATTGTAGGAGGAAAACATTTCATGAAAAACATTTTCACGAAAAGGCTGTTAGCATTCGGGCTATCAGCTGCGATGGCGCTTCCATTTGCGCCGGTTTCAGGACTTACCGCAAATGCGGCAGACGGGGATTTCTACGTCCTCATGAACATCCCGTATGAGCAGTTCTATGCTGCGGAGATCAATGACGGTGATAATACAGTGGATGTGGTGACCTCTGCGACATCAGACTTTAAGACAAACAACTACAGTCTGTTTGCGGGTTCCTATCATGTGAACATTGACTCGGACGGAGACGGGACAAACGACAAGAGTACCATAAACGGGGTTACCTATCCCGTCAAGGTTCCGGCGGGGACAGACCTTTCTAAGTATACCAAGGTGGATGATAGCACCACGGCCACGGCAGAGTGGAGCGTACATGGGACTACCAGCTCGCAGAATCTTGAGGGAAAGGATTGCCTTTTCACGGAAGGCGATTACGCTTACTATGAATATGCCGCAAATGAGACTCCATCTGTTTATAAAGAGCTGACGGTGGAATCGGACGGATCTTTGTCTTTTTCCAAGTCGAATGCGGAGGTTACCGAAGGGAAGGATTTTGAATGCAAGCTTGATACGGAATCCAAATACGGGGACTACCAGCTTTCCCTTTCAGGGGACGGTTTCTCCTTTGCTACCGTTTTAGGCGTGGTGGTTTCAACGGCGGAGCGGGATTACGCGATGCGTCACCTCGAAAACATCTGGAGGGGTGGGTCATCCATAGCATGGACCACGGGCTTTACGCTTCAGGAATCACATGGCAACGACATTTCCTGCATGGCGGATTACTACAAAGACATAATGGGGCAGACCATCAAAGCCATCACCGTGATAGGAACAGATTCTGATGGAAATTATGTCACGGTTAAGTATACCGCGGACAATTATGTGGCAATAAAAAATGGCGCGTCTGTTTCTGTTACATCTGAAAAGGTTACGGATGCGGATGCATCGGTAGACGTAGCCGTTGCAGGTGACAATGACGGCGTATATACGGTTTACAAAATAGATGGCGAAGATGTTACCGTAACGGACGGAAAAGCCGATATTTCCACTTTGGGACTGTCAGTGGGATCACATACGCTTTCAGTGGTTGACAGCGATGCGAAATATGCTGTCATCTCTACGAAATTCGTGATAAATACTGACAAAGTGGTAGCCGCGTATGACGCGTCATCAAAGACCGTGACAGCGGCAGAGGGAGTATCCGATGAGGAATTCAAGGCATTTGTTTCCGGGATTTCTTCCGTAGCCATATCTTCGGCATCTGTTGAGGAAAAGACTTATAACGCAGATGGTAAGGGAGCGGTTACCGTAATAAATGAAGATGGGTCTATTGACCTTTCCAAGACGGATTTTGCGGAAACGACGGACAATGAGCTGACATTCAAGGTTTCTTCCACGGGATATCCGGACCTGACCTTTACTTATACCGTGAAGGAAGATGAAGCTTCGCCTACGGGTGAGACTCCCGCACAGGGGGGAGACAGTACGGGAAGCGGGACGGGAACACAGACGCCTGCTGACGGGACACAGACATCTACTACAGGGACTACCGAGCCTGCCGCAGGGTCTTCAGGAGGTGATACGAGTCAGGGAGAGGCCGAGACTTCCTCAGAGCTTTCAAAGGCTACGATCTCTGTTAGCAAGACGACCGTTAAGAAGGGCAAAAAGACTGTCATCAAGGTTACATCGGATTCGGGCGCAAAGGTGACAGTCAAGGCTGCAAATAAGAAGGCAAAGAAAGTAAAGATCAAAAATGGAAAGACCGCAAAGATCACGTTTACAAAGAAGGCAGCTAAGGGAACCTATAAATTCAAGGCAACATCGCCTGCTACGTCAAATTACAAGAAAGCGGCAAAGACCTTCAAGATAAAAGTAAAGTAAAAGAGGTCGGATTCGCTGAATAAAGTTGATTTAGCTGACAAAGGAGGAAGGCGCAGCCTTCCTCCTTTTATCTTTTCTCTCCTTTTTCAAGAAGTCTATTGACTTTTTTTTTTTTGCTGTGATATAATTGTGATGCTAGGACGGGATTGAAAGATTGACATTCCCAAAATAATACTCGAATGGAGGAAATAGTAATGAAAAATGAAAAAGAAATGTCCGATGCCGGAAAGACAGATGCCGTAGAAAAGGCTTCAAAGGGTGAGAGGACTAAGAAAGCCGCAAAGTCAAAGGGAAAAGGTCTTGGTATCAGCTGGAAGATCCTGATCATGTCCATTGGATGCATGATCATCTCCCTCGTGGTGTCTATGCTGGTTTCCACGAATACGTCTTCCGAAAAGCTGGTACAAAACGGCAAGGACAATCTGACTTCGCTTGCGGTGTCGAAGGGCAATTCCCTCGAGGATTTCATAGTGGCACAAAAGACGCTGGTTGGCTCCGTGGCCAGGTCTGAGGATGTCAAAAATATCTGCAGGAAGTACGCTAAGGACGGTGCCGCCGATTCCGGTCTGCAGGAGGCACTCAATGAGCATTTGGCACAGATAAACACCGATTCGGGGAATCTCTATGAGAACTTTTTCGTCACCGGTGGATCTGAGATAATCGCGGCTTCCCTAGGAGCCGATTCCTTGGGACATGACATTGGCGAAGAAGAACTCTACTCTGATTGTGTGACCAACGGATTCCGCTATGGTCATGCCGTATCTCCGGGTACGGGGTCACCCACATATGAGATAGCATATGCCATATATGACGATGATGGCACCTTCTTGGGTGTTGCGGATGCGTCGATTGACCTTGGCGCCATGTCGGAACAGATCATTAACGACGATAAGTATGATGTCAAGCTGTTTACTCCCGATGGTGTGGTGATAGCGTCTCCCGATGCGGAGGCCATCCTGACCTTTGACATGAAGGAGGTTGATGCCGAAGGATGGGAGGACACCATAAGTACAGGCACGGGAAATGCCGACTTCATAGATCCTTACACGGGTGAGCTTGGCTACACGGGATTTTTCGTATCAGAAAACTTCGTTACGGAAGTAACCGTTATGGACAGCACATTTGACGGAGCGAGGAATGAGCTGCGGTTTAAGGCTATTATGGTGATGGTTATCGCGGCGATCGTAGCGTCCGTCATTATCATATTATTGTCCCGGAGTATCGTGCGTCCCCTTAAGAAAGCAAGCAATACCATCACGAAGCTTATCTCCGATATAGAGGCGGGAAACGGGGATCTTCGTACCCGTATCGAGGTCAGGAGCCGTGACGAGATAGGCATGATATCTGCCAACGTCAATAAGTTTATCGACACCCTTCAGGGCATCATGGACATAATGGGCAGCAATTCCGGGAGGCTTAGCTCCATATCTTCGAATGTGCGCGATTCGGTCATAGCTACAGAAGATGAGATAAACAATGTCTCATCCACGATGGAACAGATGTCAGCATCCAGTGAGGAGACCAGCGCATCCCTCATCAAGGTGGCAGAGGATATAAATGTCGCGGTCGGGCTGGTAGAGCAGGTGCATGACGAGGCAAAGAACCAGAGTGAGGCATCAGAAAAGATGACGGCAAAGGTTGAGAAGATAAGTGCCGATGCCATTGCCGAGAGGAATCGCAGTGATGAAGAGGCCGGAATCTTTGTCGATCAGCTCGAGGAGAGCATAAAGAAGGCCGGCGCGGCCGACAGGATCATGGATCTTACCGGTGACATCCTTAATATTGCGGCCCAGACCAACCTCCTTGCCCTTAACGCTTCCATCGAGGCGGCCAGGGCCGGAGAGGCAGGCAAGGGCTTTGCCGTAGTCGCTGAGGAGATAAGACAGCTCGCTGACAATTCCAAAGAGACCGCCAACAATATTCAGGAGATCTCCGGAGGCGTGGTTGATTCCGTGAGGGATCTGTCGGACAAGGCGAATATCATCGCCGACAAGCTCAAGGAGTCCAACCAGAGCGGCCGAGAGAGCATCGAGAACCTGGCACAGGCATATCGCGAGGATATCAGCGTGATGGCCGAGTCCATGGACAAATTCGAGGACAGCACCAATCGGATGGCGGATGCCATGGAAGATATCCGCGAGGCTGTCGATGCCGTGTCCATAGCTGCCGAGGAGACGGCAAAGGGCATCACGAATATTACCCAGTCGACCTCCGATATCGCGGGCAGCATGTCCACCATCAATGCCGAAGCCAATGACAACCTCAGCATATCAGGCGAGCTTCAGGAGGAGGTTTCTAAATTTAAGTATTGAAGATGCGAAAAGATTGTGATATAATTAACGATGTCACGAAGCCACAAGCGAAGTATGTACTTGATCGCAAAGAGGCTTGAAAATCAAATACATTGCACAAGGAGGTAAAATGTATGAAAACCATGAAAACAATACTGAACCTGACGAGGGTCTTCGTGCTGTCCCTGGTGATGCTGTTTGCGCTTTCCCTGATGGGCGAGGCGCAGGTATCAAATCCCGTGGATACCTATGCGGCCACCCGGAAGATCACCCTGAACAAGAAAAATGTGACCATCAAGAAGGGCAAGAGCATAAAGCTAAAGGCCACCATCAAGGGAGGAAAAGGAAAGGTCACTTGGAAGTCTAAGAACAAAAAGATTGCCACGGTAAATAAAAAGGGCAAGGTGACGGGAAAGAAAAAGGGAAAGACCAAGATCATAGCAACCATCAAGGGCACGAAGAAAAAGGCTGTATGTACCGTAAAGGTCACGGCCAAGACCACGACGGGGACGACCACGAATCCCGCCCAGGTCACTTCAAAGAACGTCTCTTCCGTGTCAGAATTAAATACTACGCTGGCAACGATATCCTCTTACCCCAGCTTAAAGACCATAAACCTTACCACGACCGAGTCCGGGCAGCAGGTGATAAATTCGGGGTCTTATCCCGGAATAACCCTGAACGTGTCCGCTCCTAACGCCACGATAAAAAACAACGCGACTTTTGCGGGGGTAAAGATCAACAAAATATCCAAAAATACATGGATAGAGAACGCATCCGGAAACGTTTTGGACGTGGCGGCTCCCAATGCGCACATAGAAGCAGGCGTTAGCGCATCGGCGGTAGGTCTTGTCATATCGCAGGGTGCTTCCGATGTTCTCATAGAAAACAACGGCACGGGAAGGGCCATTTCCTATGTGAGCATCCGGGTTTCCGTGACGGCTACCCTGGTGGGTGAGAACAATACACCTTATCCTGTATCTGTCAATGCGGCAAACGTGACCGTGAATACCGCTGTACAGGTGCAGATTACCAGTGAGAATGATTTCAACCTCAACGTATACGCAGGGGGTGAGGCTACATCTGTCACCCTGAACGGCACCGCCCAAGTGAACTATGCCGGGGTGGGCACCATAGATGTGACCTATACGACCACCGGAGTGGTGGAGAGCGTGGCGGGTGAATACCTTGACTATGCGGCTCAGGCGGATACGGCATATGGGTCTTATCTGGGATCCTACAACGCAGCAGTCCAGGGTGCCGTCAAAGACCAAGAGGGAAATCCCATAGAGGGCGCTTCGGTGAAGTTTTACCGGTACGATGGCTCACTTGCGGACGCAGCCTCAGGAGCTTCGGTTTACGAGGCATCGACGGGGGCTGACGGCTCCTATACCATAGAGGACGTAACTTATGGCAACTACTTTGTGAAATATACATATGGAGATCTGGTAAGCGTAGACAGGATGGTTACGGCTTCCAGGGAACAGGTAGCGTTGGGCGATACCACATTGGTGGAAGATTCTGCGGAGAAGGGATCTCTCAAGGGA
>CAJOPH010000066.1 GCA_905236805.1 uncultured Eubacterium sp.
GCCATAAAAAGAGCCAAAAAACGCCTGAAAATCTTTTTGATACTTTTCTTTTCATCCATAGCCTTCACCGCCTTAAAACCACATAGTTAAATTATCATTAATCTTCGGTAAACGAATTTACGCGTTTACTATACCATTCGTCAAGCCATTGTTTAGTCCATTTACTTCATCATAGAATATATCGTCATATCTTCACAAATTATTTACAGAAATTATCGTAACCGGTAATTTCCTTAATTCCGGGTTTATGTGTATGGATGTCCTGCGCGCCTGTCTCCCCTTCCATCCCCTGACAGGATGCTTTGGGGGGCGTATTATTCATTCCCCCCGCCATTCCTCTTCCTGAAATAAGCCACTCCTATGGCGTTTATCCCCACGAGAGCCAGTATGAGGGGCACCATCCAGTTGAATCCGTCCCAGGTAAGGGGGGAGGATGCGTTCTTTGATGCGGCCACCGCATTCGCGTGCTTCATCCTGCCGGAAGAGCCGGTAGATGCCGTAGTAGTGGTGGTGCCTGTGGTCTTGTTCTTTTTCTTGGAGGACGATGATGAAGAATCATCGTCATCATCGTCATCATCATCATCGTCTATTACTTCTTCATCGTCGTCATCGTCATAGTCGGCGATTATCTCAGTATCAGATACGCCCAAAGACCCTATGGAATCTCCCACCACACCGTTTATGCCCACGTAGATGGTTTGCTGGTCCCCTACGGTAACGAGATTTGCCGAATAGTCCGAGTCGGCATTGATGGACATTCCGGAGTCTAGGTAGTTGGGCACTATCGTGACCTCGTCAGCCGAAATCGTAACGGAAAGCTCCGCCAGAACCGTAGATCCCTTGGTGATGGTCACCGTGCTGGTACCTAAGGGAAGGTTTTCCAGGGAAAATGTACCCAAAGAGTCCGTGGTCATGGTGCTTCCGTTCACAGAGACCGTAAGCCCTGCCACACCCTGTCCCGAGGCATCCACGAACTGCCCCGCCACCGTGGCGGATGAGGCGGCAGATGTAGACGATGCCCCTACCAGGACGAGATCTTCCGAATCGGAGAGCCCTATCGTGATGGGCTCATTGGAGATGATCTTGAATGAGGATGTAATAAAGCATCCCTCATACTTGCCCATACCCACTGCCCTTACGTAATATTTTCCGCTCTTTATCAAGGAGCCCTCTATGAGCTCCTTCTTGTCGTTGTAATACTCCAGGTAGTAGTCCACCCCGGATATGAGAACGTCCCCGTCCGACTCTATGGTCACATCGGGAGTAACGGCCGTCCCCGTGTAATTCACATTGGAAGATTCTATGGAAGTAAATTCACTTTCGGATGCGTCCTCTGCGGCGTCATTTCCCTCGATGATCTGTCCATATGCTATGGGGCTGCCCTCATCCGCTTCGTTAGAAGAACCCTCCCCGTCATACACGATGACTTCTCCTTCATCGTCCACGTCCAGCTCTCCCGGAACGGGTTTGTTTTCTTCATCTTCTTTCCCGGGGTCTTTCGCCACGCTTCCTACGCCTTCTCCCGCACCATCCGACACGGTCTCCGCGTCAGATATGCTTTGGTTCAGGGAAACGCCTCCCGATGACACGCCGCTATCTTCCGCGCCATCTGTCTTCTCAGAGATAGTCTCATCAGAGCCCGTCTCTTCCACTATGGTCTCATCTACACTCTCATCTACGGTCTCAGCCGCGGTCTCATCAGAGCCTTCTTCTTCGACTACTGTCTCTTCCACGTACACCGCATCTCCCGAGGCCGTGCCTCCTGACACGACAGCGACAGGGGAAAGCGAATGGAAGGTGGCCGTGATATATCCGTCCTCTACCTTGTCCGGCTGTATCTGCTCCCAGCTCGTCCCGTCATAATGAAGCAGGTATACATCCTCATCCTCGGATACATCCGCCGAAAAGCACACCTGTGTGGGCTCCGTGATCTCCTTCGCGGGCTCTATGTCCATGGTGTCTTTGACAGACACATCAAGGTCATTTGCCTGTATGTACGAAAACAGCCTTTCCTCATCCTCCGCAGCCATCTCATTGGACGGAAGGTCCATTGCCTGCCCTTCCCCATCCTTCAGTGATGCCAGCCATCCCGGAATAAAGTCGGTATCAGGCGTCAAGTGATCCACTAACGCTATCCCCCCTGCCGTCAGGCTTATCACCAAAGATGATATAATGATAGATAAAGACGTCTTTTTCATGATATCCTCCAATGTACCCGGGAACCCTGTGTGAACATGCGCAAAATCCCCCTCCCAAAATATTCTCCGTTATATTCTACACCATATTCACAAAAAAATCAAGCAAAAAACAAAACTTGACTACAATAGAAAAAATTGTTATGATTAAAGCCTACATATTTGATCTTTAATGAAAGGAGTAACGCCCGCATCCGGCAATGAACTGTGATCTTGGCGTTGTGGCGGACTATATTAAGTCTGTTTTTAAGAAATCATGAGCTGGAAAAAATGTGAAAAATGCGGCCGGATGGTGCCGGGGTTTTCATTAACCTGCGTGCACTGCGGTGAAAAATTCCCCGACAGGGCGGCCACCAAAGATCTTGAACTGGACGGGGTATTTTCATCCGACGGCGACAGAAAGCCTCTTTCACCCGTCCTATATGTACTTACGGAAGGGAAGATCTCTTCCTTCGAGCTGGTGGGAAATATGCCCGTGGGAAGAGCCCCCGGGACAGGTGACGATAGCTCCCTCATTCCCATCCCCTCGAGGTTTGCGTCGCGCAGCCACGGGGTATTTGACACGGAAGGGTCATCCATCATCTACACGGTCTCGGATACCACGAACGGCACCTACCTGGACGGAGACGCCCTCATACCCGGGGAGAGGATATACCTGCACGATACCGATGAGCTCTCCATCCCCTCCGGGACGGATGAGCCTTTGGACGATACCGCCCTTATTATTTTTGTCCCCACGGACAGGAGGATTTTTAGCGGGAGTGCGCCGAGTGCAGGGGGGGATGGTGATTTTTTTGCCCTTCCCTCCAGGGGACATTTCCTTTCATGTGTCTGGGATCTTCTCACCTCAAAGACCCCTCAGCCTTCCTGCGTTTTCATGGCCTCCATGGACGATTACGATGAGCTCTCATCTGCCTATGGAAGGACCGTCGCGGCAGAGCAGATGTCTGTCTTTGCGCAGAGATTGAGCACCCTTTCGGTATCCGGCACCCCCCTTACCAGGTGGAGGAAGGATGCCATAGCCGGCATAATGGGCGGATCTAAGCTCTTTTGCCTGCAGGAATTAAATAAATTCGTAAGGGAGCTCAAAGACCCCTTTGATAACGAAAACGGCATGAAAAAAGGGACCATTTCGGCCACCATGGGCATATCCGAAATAGTCCCTTCCAGATCGGTATCCCTCATCATGCAGTCGGCAATGGACGCCCTCTCCCTGGCCATGGCCGATGGGAGAGGATCCATCCGGGGATGATCATCCCATTCCCTTTTCCTGCTTGTAGGTCGATCCGTAAGTATCCTTACATTCCTGCTTGGCCTTTTCTATCTCCTCGATAGTCACGGCATTTAACGCATCCTGCGTGGCCTTAAGGTCAAGGGGCTTTAGGTTCAGCATCTTTCTTGCTTCCTCCGGGTTAGCTATCTCGTTTCCAAAGGCCTCTACCGCGCGGGCGGCACGCTCTACGAGCATGAGGTTGTTCGCGAGGATCTTGTTCCCGTCCTTGTCCTTTCCGTATACGACATTGTCCTCCATGCCGACGCGGATGTGTCCGCCGTTTGCCAGGGCATCGAACATTACGGGAAGGTGTCCCTTTCCTATACCGAACGCCGACCAGGTCACCTCTTTGGGAAGATTTCCCTGTGCCTGGAGGTGCTCTACCTCCTCTATCATGGTCTGCAGGGACCTGGGAGTAGCGTCCATACCTCCTACCACGCCCAGGCAGAACTGGAAGTGCAGAGGCTCTTTCACTATCCCTTTCTTCCAATAGATGCCTACCGCACGGATCATCCCCAGGTCAAACACCTCGAACTCGGGCTTTATGCCCTTTTCAAGGTAGAGGTTTCCCACGTCCGTAAGGAAGGTCGGGGAGTTTGAGAAAATACCTCCGGGTATGCCCCAGTTAAAGGAGCCCGCATCAAAGGTACCCATCTCTATGCCGGGTACGACCTTGTGGTGGAGCCTCCTGATGGCGTTTCCATAGGGTGAGTCGTCGGATACCCTGTTGTCCCCGGAGGACGTGCAGTTCGCGATGATGTCGCAGTCAGGGTACTCGGTACGAAGAATCTTTATGGTCTGGTAAAACTTCACCGGATCCATTACCCCCGCTCCCTCATCGTCCCTCATGTGAAGGTGTGCCACGGATGCTCCCGCCTTCCAGCAGTCATACGCGCACTTGGCTATTTCTTCCGGGGTCTCCGGAACATCATAGCCGTGGGGAGTCACCGCACCCGTCAAAGCCACCGTGATGATAGTTTTTGCCATTGGTCTATACCTCCTATAATATGGTATCGGTTGATATTGTATCAGTGTAGTATGGTAAACGCATCGCATTTATTTGATTCGTTTGCCATATTTAATGCGTTTACCATACATTATAGCACTTTTCAATAAAAAAGTCTATCGGATTTGCAGTTTTCGATTTACGGTTTTCCGTTTAACTCTTCCTTAAACTTCCTGACATATTCTTCCGCCGTCTTCGGGTCGTAACCGCTTTTCTTCATGAGCTTTAGGAAATAACTGCCCACTATGGCTCCGTCCACGATATCCTTCATGGGCTCCACATCCTTTGCGGTCTTTATCCCAAAGCCCATCATGACGGGCACGTCAGAGGCTTCTTTGACGGAAGTTAAGTATTCATTTATCGTAGCGTAAAATCCATCGTCCTGCCCCGTCACACCCATGGATGAGACGCAGTAGATAAAGCCCTTTGCCTCCCTTGCTATCATGGGAATCCTGTCCCCGGATACCGGGGAGATGAGCTGAATGAGGATGGGGGTATCCTTCCCCCTCAGGTAATTATCTATCTCATCCTGCTCCTCGAACGGAAGGTCGGGGATGATGAATCCGTCCACTCCCACTTCTTCGCAGCTGTTTACGAAGGCCTCCACCCCGTAGTGGTATACCGTATTGTAATACAGCATGAAGATAAAGGGAAGATCGCACCCTTCGCTTCGAAGCTCTTTTACCATTTCGAAGGTCTTTTTCAGGGAAGCCCCGTTCTTTATCGCTTCCTGTGAAGCTTCCTGTATCACAGGCCCGTCGGCGGTAGGATCTGAAAATGGAATGCCCAGCTCCATGGCATCTACCCCACCCCTCTCCTGGGCCCTTATCAGGTCCTTCGTGGTATCATAATCAGGGAGCCCTGCCGTCAGGTATGTAATAAAAGCCTTGGATTTTGATTTGGAATACCCTCCCAACGCGGCACTTATGCGATTTTTTATATCTGCGTTTGACATTATTTTTTCCTTTACAATTCTTTTTTTAACATGGGATAAATTTTTTCTTTAATAAAAATCCTGTTGTTAAATCTTAATTTTTATACCCCTTTCCTTCCAGGTATCCCGTCACCGTGTCTATATCCTTGTCCCCCCTTCCCGAAAGGCACACGAGAATGCTCTGATCCTTTGTCATCCCCTTGGCCTCCTTCGGGATCTGTGCCAGCGCGTGGGCGCTTTCTATGGCGGGGATGATGCCTTCCAGCCTGCATATCTCCATGAAGGCATCCATGGCCTCGTCATCCCTTATGGCCTCGTAGCGCACCCTTTTCGTATCCCTAAGGTACGCATGCTCGGGACCTACCCCCGGATAGTCCAGCCCCGCGGAAATGGAATGGGCCAGCTGTATGTTTCCCTCATCATCCTGGAGCAGGTAGGACTTCATGCCATGCAGGATGCCGGGAGCCCCCAGCGCCATGGCCGACGCATGCTCTCCCGTGTCTATCCCCTTTCCCGCGGCCTCTACGCCTATCAGCTCCACGTCCTCATCCTCCAGGAAATCGGCAAACATCCCTATGGAATTGGATCCTCCCCCCACGCAGGCTATGACCTTGTCCGGGAGGCGTCCTTCCAGCTCAAGGTGCCTGTCCCTGGATTCTTTCCCTATGACCCTCTGAAACTCCTTCACCATCTTCGGGTAGGGGTAGGGTCCTACCGCCGATCCTATGATGTAAAATGTATCCTCGGCAGTCTTTGCCCACCACCTGATGGCCTCGTTCGTGGCGTCCTTTAAGGTATTGCTTCCTGAATCTACGCTCACCACCTCGGTTCCCAGCAGCCTCATCCTAAGGACATTGGGAGACTGCCTTTCTATGTCCTCCGATCCCATGAATACCTTGCAGGGCATGTCAAAGAGAGCCGCCCCCGTGGCGGTAGCCACTCCATGCTGGCCGGCCCCGGTCTCAGCTATCACGTTCTTTTTTCCCATGCGGCGGGCCAGAAGGATCTGGCCTATGACATTATTTATCTTGTGGGCTCCCGTGTGGTTTAGGTCCTCCCTTTTCAGATAGATCTTTACGCCGTATTTTTCCGACATCCTCCTTGCAAGGTACAATGGCGAGGGTCTTCCCACGTATTCGGTTAAATAATAATTATATTCTTCGATGAAAGAAGGGTCGGCCATGGCTTCCTCAAAGGCATCCTCTAATTCATTTAAGGTATTCATCAAGGATTCGGCCACGAACTGGCCACCGAATTGGCCGTAATATCTCTTATCCATCATTCCCCCCTTACTGCTTTTGCAAACTCCAATATCTTCTGCTCATCCTTCCCGTCCCCGGTAATGCTCTCCACTCCGGTGGAAACGTCCACTATGTCAGGATTAAATTTCCCGATCGCTTCCTGTATATTGGAGGCTTTGAGACCTCCCGACAGGACAAAGGGCTTCTCCCTGGTAAAAAGCCGAACAGACGAGGCCTCCTCACCGTCCCAGTCAAAGGGTACGCCCGAGCCGTAGCTTTCCCCGTCCACCACGAAGCCGTCTATATAGTCATGGAACTTCACTATGGTCTCCATCTGCTTTTCCATGGACTTAAGGTTTTTTACATTTACGGCGTACCACAGGGGAAGCAGGTGGCTTTCCGCGATCTTTTTGCGCAATTTGCCGTGGATCTGTACTATGTCAAATCCCATTTCGGCTATTTTTTCCACCTTTGCGTAATTCGGGGAGACACAGACGGCGACCTTCTTTATGGAAGGATCCAGGTATTCCATCAGGCGCAGCGCCTCCATCTCTGAGACATTTCTCTTGCTCTTGCCGTGAAAGACCATCCCGGCGTATTGAACCTTCGCCTCATTCACATAGTAGGCGTCGCTTACGTACTTGAGCCCGCAGATCTTTATTTCAGGAACCATTTTTTTACCTCGATTCTCATCTATATGTTGCCCTTAGGAACTATGCCGAAACCATGACGATCCCCTTGAGCATCCCTGCCGCAAGAAGATATTTTTTGTATTTTTTGATATTTGTGGAAGGCGCCTTAACCGTCGTCTTCCACCTGCCCAGCCTGAAGGAATTCTTCCCCAGGGAAGTGCTTCCTATCCCACCGCCCTTGAAGGTGATGTTTTTCAAGGCGGTGCACCACTTGAAGGCGCAGGAGCCTACCTTTACCACATTTTTGCCCACCGTCACTTTGGTAATGGATGAGTCCGCGTAAAACGCCTTTTTTGCTATTTTTGTGACCTTGTACTTTACGCCGCCTATCTTTATGGTGGCGGGAATATTTATCTTTGTGGCCAAAGACCCTTCCTTCTTTCCCGTCACCGTCACCTCGCAGGCCTTTTTGCCGGACTTTGCCACCTTGTAGGAAAGCTCCCCGGCAGTCACGGATGTACCCTTTGCGGCGTAGGTTACTATCTCTTCGAAGGTATCATCTACCACTCCCTGATCCTCGTCGGGAACAAGAGATGTTAAATCATCATTTGAGGTATCTCCCGTCACCATGGAATCATCCACCGTGCCTGAAGTATTTCCCCCATTGGACGCGTCAGAATCTTGTGCAGTATCTTCACCCGCCGGGTCCGATCCTTCGGAACTCAGGTCCGCGTCCACGTTGGCTTCGGTATCGCCTTCATACCTAAGCACATATGTCCACCC
>CAJOPH010000067.1 GCA_905236805.1 uncultured Eubacterium sp.
AAGGCATGGTACCGTGTACCATTAAGGGGAACCGAAGATAGCTTTGGATGAAGGGCTGAAGCGGACGATCGAGTATAATTGTAAATAAATAACCTAATGAAAAATGGAATTATTATATAGTTCCATTTTTCATTAGGTCCATTAAAGATAATGTTCAGTTGGTCTTTTTGTTCCTCTGTGATTTTCATGCCTGTTTCATAAAACAAAATTGTGCATCCCTATCTGGGTGTTGAGAGCCTAACTGCTTCATTTTTTGGTTCTGCTGTCTGCTGTATCCAAGCTTTTCAAGTGTTTTAGCTACAATACTCATACAACCTGCGGATGCCCTTTTAACCATTCTATTATGTCTGCGCTCTCATACATGGGCCTTGAGTCTATGAAAAGGCACGGTACCTGCTCCTTTCCTCCCACCTCGATCAGCCTTTTCCTATCCTCCTCATTTTTATGTATGTCCCGATATTCGATATCCGTCCTTTTGCTGTTTTCTATTTCCCTTATGACCTTCCTGCAAAAAGGGCAGCTCTCAAACATATAAAGTTTCAAATCCATATATATTTACCTCCCCATATCCAAAACCTCCACTCCGCTCAAGAAGCTGCCTCCAGGCGGCATCCCGTCTTCCGCACCGGTCGGTGCCTCTGCTTAGCAGAGTTTTCTTATAACCCCCACCTGCGTTTGCGCTAAGAGGTTGGGGATTTCTCCGACTGAGTTAAATCTTCGCAGCCATTTAAAAGCTCGTAATCATAGCTTATATCTACAAGCTCAGACATTTCATCTTCTTCCCACTTGGAAAGTATCCTCTTTATCACATCTTCCGCATATATGTCCGGAAGGGAGGGCAACAGCACAAAAAACTTGTTATGTCCACTTTTCATGATAACATCGCTTTTTCTTAATGTATTTTTGAGGCACAGCCCAAAGCCCTCCACCACCTCTTCGCTTTCTTTTTTTCCATCCTTACCCGTCACGGTAAAAAGCGCCTTGTGAACCATTCCGTCATAAGGACCTATGAAACGCCTAAGAAACCTGTATATACTCATAAAGGCATCCTGACCCAAAAACAATGCCCCCTCGGGAGAGTTGCGCTCTTCCAGTATCTTTGTCAGGGTGTGCATGTCCCCGTCACTTACATCTACCTCCCCCTTTTCTTCCAGTCCGAAAACAGACGCCGCATGCTTCCCTCCCTGCTTTACCTCGTAGAGAGCCTTGTCCGCCTTTTTGATAAGATCGTCATAATCCCTTCCTGTCTGCGGCACAAGAACCGCCCCGACAGATACACCGAGGGGGATGTCAAAGTCCTTCCCCATAAGCCTTTTGCCATCCATGATAATGGAATGGTTAAGCTCCCTGCAGAGCCTTTCAACGGTATCTATGGTGGCATTTTTGCAAAACAGCACAAACTCATCCCCACCTATCCTGCCCGGGGTATCATCCGTGCGGATGTTTTTTTTAACGGCATCAGCAAAAGCGATAAGAACCTTGTCTCCTATGTCATGACCATAGATGTCATTTACGAGCTTGAAGCTGTCCAGGTCAAGGATCATCAGTATCCCTTCCTCAAAGGTACAAATATCCCTAAGCTTCCTTTCGGAGGCGGACTTGTTTAAGAGACCTGTCAGACCGTCTATCATGGCCTCTTCTTCCAGACCGTGAACCATCCTTGCACTTTCTATGGCGTTGTTGATCCTGTGTATCAGGATGCTTTTGTTGACGGGCTTGTGCAGAAAATCCGCAGCCCCCATCTTAAGACCCCTTACTTCTGTGCTATTGCCATCGGCCGCGGTCAGGAAGATCACGGGAGTCTTGATAAGGGAGTGTTCTTCCTCATATCTCCTTATCTTGTTAAAGACCGTAAACCCATCCATCTGTGGCATCCTGATATCAAGGAGGACGATGTCTGTCTTATTTTTTTCCATGAACCTGAGGCATTCCTTTCCGGAACGCACCACATTCACTTGCATGCCCTGCTTTTTGAGAATCGCCCTTAGTGCCTGGAGATTTGCCACATCATCATCCACCACAAGCACCCTGTATTTTACGCTCTCCTCCATAAATAGCTCCTTCTTATCGTAAAAATCGCGCTATTTGCTCTCAGCCTTTTTCATAAACTTTGAAGAATCCACCACGAAGCGTTCGTGTTCACCACGTCCTATTTCCCCGGCATCGTCAAACACATCGAACTTAAATACTATCTTCTTCCTGTCAACTTCCGTAACCTCCGTCTCACACCATACCTTCCTGCCTAACGGTGTGGCAGATACATGGGAAAGATTGACCATTGTCCCTACGGTAGTTTCCCCCTCTTCAAGATGATCAGATATGCTCATCCATGCAGTCTTTTCCACCAGGGAAAGCATGGCAGGCGTAGCAAAGACCATAAGCTCACCGCTTCCCATGGATTTGGCAGACATCTCTTCCGTAACAAAAATCTCCTGCCTTCCCTTAACCCCAAGAATATCCATCAATATACCTCCGTATTGGTTTTTTTATCAATACGATCAAAAAAGGAACACTATATCCTTTCATCATAATTCATTCCAACCAAAGCGTCCCTGTCCCTTGATTTCATAAAATCTCCCATTTCTCCTTCAGGATACGAAATACTGGTCCTGGTCTCACCTCCGGCTACATACACCCGTCCGCATTCCGGACAAACAGCCGTCTTTATCGAAACGGATGCCATGATTACCTTTCCATCGTTTTCCTTTGCCTTGTCATAGGCATTGGTTACATGTTCCTGTTCGTGTCCCCGTACCCTTGATGCCGCTGCGTCAGGAGATATGTGCGCAGCAGATTTAAAAGACACCATCTCATCGGACCCATCCTGATATTTTCTGTTTTTACATGTCTCGCACTCAATCTTTCCCGCACGCTCCAATGAGCGTATCTGAGGCTCCGACAGATCAAACTCCTTGGCATCCTGCTTGGAATGTACCTGCCCTAAGGCTATTGCCCTCTGCGCTGAAATTTGATTCCCGATATCAAAATTTGAATCAATGCCCATGATCAGTGCCCTCCTTATGACATCCTTAAGAACCATGCTGATGCACATGAACCTCCAATGAATGCCGCCTGAAGGCGGCTTTGGTTCGGTGCGAAAGCCTTCTAAATATTTCCCCCAAGCGTAGCCCCCATGTCGCAGATAATGGCTTCACCATCTAACATGTTGCAGGAATCAGATGCGATAAAAAGCGCCAGTGCGGCCACTTCGTCAACGGTTCCAAACCTCCTTAGGGGAATGTTTTTCTTTTGCTTTTCCCCAAATTCCGTCCCTTCAAGCTGCTCTTTATTTATCTCCGTGATCACATATCCGGGGCAGATGGCGTTTGCCGTAATACCATAGCGAGCCAGCTC
Organism: uncultured Eubacterium sp.; assembly: GCA_905236805.1. GTDB lineage: Bacteria > Bacillota > Clostridia > Lachnospirales > Lachnospiraceae > RUG14243. Next base: position 3,355 of record CAJOPH010000067.1, read on the forward strand.
ATAGGCCAGAGATTTTGTGAGGTTTATCGCTCCTGCCTTTGAAGATCCGTAGGTGGCTACCCCATTGTTGCCCTTGATGCCCCCTATCGAACACATGTTTATTATCTTTCCTCCATGGTATTTTCCTTCTTCATTTTGCTTTATGACCTTTCGCGCGAAGGCCTGTGACCCAAAATAAACGCTCTTTAAATTCGACTCCATCACGGTGTCATACTCATTTTCTTCTACATCGATGATCTTTTTCGTGATGGCTACCCCGGCGTTATTTACCATGATATCCACATGGGAGAATCTGTCATAAGCCTCATCCACCAGGGCAAAAATCTGGTCCTTGTCCCTTACATCCGTGGCAACTCCCAGAGCCTTCCCCCCTAAGCTTATTACCTCATCTGCCACCTTGTCACAGTCCTCCTTATGACGGGAGGTAATGACCACGCTGGCTCCCGCCGCCGCAAAAGCCATCACCATGCCATACCCGAGTCCCTTGGTCCCCCCGGTAATAATGGCCACCTTTCCCTCGAGGCTAAACGAAGGAACCCTGACCGGACACTTTTCCAGATTAAATGCCATAATACCCTCCTTAAAAATTTCGGCGCAGGAAACGAACAAAACGTAAGTATTTTGTTCGTTTCCTGTAAATTATTTTTTACAGTTCCTTACCCTGTTATCATGGATGTAAGCTTTGGCACTATTTTATTAAGATCCCCCACTATCCCAAGGTCTGCCACATCGAATATAGGTGCGGTCTCATCTTTATTTATGGCTATTATGTAATCTGCTTCCTCCATTCCCGCCACGTGCTGAATGGCTCCCGATATACCGATGGCAAAGTATACACCGGGTCGCACCGTCTTTCCCGTCTGGCCCACCTGAAGATCCTTGGGCTTCCAGCCGGCATCCACCACGGCTCGGGAACAGGAAACGATGCCTCCCAAAGCCTCAGCCAAGTCCTCTAATATCTTGAAGTTTTCAGGAGATCCCACCCCCCTTCCACCGGATACCAAAATCTTCGCATCCTGAATGTCCAGGGTTTCCTTGACCTCCTTTACAATCTCCAATATCTCCACGTATTTATCATTTTCCTCAAATGTCACCCCTGCATTTATAACGTCTGCCTTTTTTCCTTCTTCCCTGGGAAGCTTTTCCATGACTCCGGGGCGAACGGTAGCCATCTGGGGTCTGTGATCCGGGCAGGCGATCGTGGCTATCGTATTTCCCCCAAACGCGGGACGGGTCATAAGGAGCTGGTTGTGCTTTTGTTCCCTTCCTGCCACGGGATTCAAAGGAAAATCCCCTATATCAAGCTTCGTGCAGTCTGCGGTAAGTCCGGTAGCTACCCTGGCAGAAACGCGTGGTCCCAAGTCCCGGCCTATGGCAGTGGCCCCTATCAGCATTATATCCGGTTTATATGTGTTAATGACGGTAGAAAGCGCATGTGTATAAGGCTCTGTCCTATAGTCCTTTAGTATCGGGTCATCCACCACTATCACATGGTCTGCCCCGTATTCTGCCAGTTCATCAGCCTTTTTGGTTATACCATCCCCTAAAAGAACTGCCGTAACATCCGTCCCCAGGTCCTTTGCCAGATCCTTCGCTTTTCCTATGAGTTCAAAGGCGATGTTGGATATTTCCCCATCTACCTGCTGGGCATATATATATACTCCCTTGTATTCTTCGATATTCATCTATGGTACCCCCCTTTTAGATAATATGCCTTTCCAGAAGATTCTCATTGATCTTGCCTGCCGCCTGGTCGGGATCCAAGTCCTTAAATACCTCTCCCTTACCCTTGCGTACCTTGTCGGATGCCTTGGCTATCTTCGTGGGTGAACCATTAAGTCCGATATTTTCATCATCAAGACCTTTGAGGTCTGCCCTTCCCCACACGGTAATTTCCTTGTCGTAAGCATCGAAAATCCCACCCGGAGTCATGTACCTGGGCTCGTTTAATTCTGACAACGCCGTGATAAGGCACGGCATCTTGGCCTTTAGTACATGATACCTGTCGTCATACTGCCTCTGAACTATTACATAATCTCCCTCTATCTTTATATCCTGGGCATAGGAAATCACAGGAAGCGATAAATGCTCTGAAATCTGCGGCCCCACCTGGGCGGTGTCACCATCTATGGCCTGCCTTCCCGTGATGATAAGGTCATATTCGAGGTTTCTGATCCCTGCGGCAATGGTCTGTGACGTGGCCCAGGTATCTGCTCCCCCCAATACCCTGTCTGTAATAAGCACGGCCCTGTCGGCACCCATTGCCAGAGCCTCCCTCAATACATCCTCTGCCTTGGGAAGCCCCATGGTGATCACTGTCACATGGGCTTTGTATTGGTCTTTCAGTCTCAGCGCCGCTTCCAACCCGGCCTTGTCATCGGGGTTCATTATGGCTTCCATGGCCGCACGATTCAATGTTCCATCGGGATTAAAGCTCACCCCTCCTGCCGTATCGGGAACCTGTTTAACGCATACTATAATGTTCATCAAAAGCACCTCCTTACCTTAACAAATCTCCAGAAATAACCATCCTCTGTACTTCAGAGGTACCTTCGTATATCTCCGTGATCTTGGCATCCCTCATCATGCGCTCCACATCGTAGTCCCTGATGTAGCCATATCCGCCAAAAAGCTGAACAGCCTTTGTGGTAACCTTCATGGCAGTTTCCGCCGCAAAAAGCTTTGCCTTGGCAGCCTCTACCCCGTAGGAAGATTGGGTGTCTTTTGCCACGGCCGCGCGATAGACCAAAAACTTTGCGGCATCCACCTGTGTGGCCATATCCGCCAGCTGGAACTGGGTATTTTGCTGTTGGGCTATGGTCCTTCCAAACTGCTTCCTTTCCTTGGTATAGCTAACCGCCTTTTCCAGTGCTCCCTCCGCCAGACCCAGTGCCTGGGCGGCTATCCCGATACGCCCACCGTCCAACGTATGCATGGCGATATTAAAGCCCTTACCCTGCTTCCCAAGGATAGCGTCCTTTGGAATCCTGCAGTCCGTAAATATCAGCTCATAAGTGGATGACCCCCTTATTCCCATCTTTTTTTCCTTTGTGCCAAAGGTAAATCCGGGAGTGTCTTTTTCCACGATGAATGCGGATATCTCCTTCTGAAGCCTCCCCCTCTTTTCCACCGTGCCTGTCACGGCTATAATTATATAGACATCAGCTTCCTTTCCGTTCGTGATAAAGCACTTGGATCCGTTTAAGACCCACGAATCTCCATCCAAAACGGCCTTGGTCTGCTGACCCTGGGCGTCTGTTCCCGCCATGGGCTCCGTAAGGCCAAACGCCCCTAATTTTTTTCCAGACGCAAGATCGGGAACATACTTTTCCTTTTGTTCATTGGTTCCGTAAGTCATGATAGGGTCGATGCATAAAGACGTATGCGCCGATACTATGACCCCCGTGGTTCCGCATGCCTTGGAAAGCTCTTCCACGCACATGGCATAGGTCAAAACATCGCAGCCCTGTCCACCGTACTCCTTGGGAACGGGAATTCCCAAAAAGCCGTACTTCGCAAGCTTTTCCACGGTCTGTCTGGGAAAGGTTTCCGTCTCATCCACCTCCTGCGCTATGGGAGCAACCTCCGTCTGCGCAAAATCCCTGAACAGCCCCCTGGCCATCTCATGTTTTTTGTCTAACGTAAATTCCATGACTGCCTCCTTTTCATAGGTGTATGGGGATTAAAAGCCCCTCATCATTTCTCCGACTTCATCAAACTCTTTTTCTATTCCCTGCCACATTCAGCATCATCGCCGGTTAAAATCCTGATGCCATGGCCTATCTTTGGCAGAATGTATTCCAGATTCTCCCTTACGGCTTTTACGGAACCGGGAAGATTAAGTATCAACGTCTTTCCCCTTATCACGCACTGCCCCCGGGAAAGCATGCCCCTTTCTGTGATGGTCATTGAATACGCCCTCATCGCCTCGGGTATGCCGGGAACCTGCCTTTCACCCACGGCCAGGGTAGCCTCGGGGGTAACATCCCTTTGGGCAAAACCCGTTCCTCCCGTGGTAAGTATGAGGTCATAGTCCCCGGAATCTGCGGCCTTCGCAAGCTCATCTGCTATTGTTTCCAAATCATCGGGAAGGATTTTTATGAAAGAAGCCTCATACCCATTTTCACCTGCCAGGCGAATGACCTCGGGTCCTGCCTTATCCTCCCTTTCCCCCTTAAATCCCTTGTCGCTGATGGTAAACACCCCTGCCTTGTACATTCCTTACCTCCCATAATCGTAACAATTTTAAGAATAGTTACCTGTAATCACACTTTTTCCTACAGTCCAGGGGGCACACTCCCGTGTAAGAAGGTTCCCTTTCGTATTGTCCTATGGGAAATTCTTCATCTTTTACGTTCCTAAGCACCTCGTCTGCAAAATACGTTATATCAGACAGCGCCGAAACGGCTCTTATCCCGTTTACTTCCTTTTCCTTGTCAGCCAGCCGTCCCGATATAAGAAAAGTCTCTTCATTTATCCTCTCCAAGGCGTCTTTTTTTTCATGGGCGCAGACTACCCTGGGAACCTTGCTTCCCGTATCTCCCTCCAGTATCAGTATGTCGCAGTCAAGCTTGGTGAATATGTCATTTGCGTCCATTTTTTTTGGATAAATAAAATCTGTCTCCGTAAGCCCCCTTGCCACCGTGACATCTGCGCCGGCTTTTATGTGCCTTGCTGTATTGGAATTTGGTTTGTCCATGGAAAATGCGGGACACCCGATGTATTTTACGCTGCCTACCGTGTATCCCCTCTTTTTGAGTTCCCCTATCAAAGCTTCCACGGAAGAGGTCTTGCCGGACTTCCTTATTCCCACAAAAGTAACTATCTTCATGAAATACCTCCACCCTTCCATTGTAGCAGATAATCATGAAAAATGCAATCCATGTTCCGGAGCCATATCACTCTCCTATACACCAATCACTCATTGGAACAGGCTCTTTGGATATCCCCCATTCAAAGGGTTCTTCAAATCCGCAAAACCTGCACGCTCCCATAGGTTTTGATAGATGCTCTATTATACGATAACCGTTTACGCCATCATCATAAATGGAAATCGCCCCTTCATCTGATAAGCTCGTGCCATATCTCTCATTAAAAACATGTATCATAAAAGGCTGAACGCATGCCGCAAGCATACCGTTTCTCAGGCATGTACACGCCCTCCTTGGGCAGGCATTAAATACATCCTCAGGGTCTAAATCCCCCTTAGGATTAAGTGATTTCATAAAAATCTGCTTTCCGTTTCTAAGTTCGCATACGTTAATACCATTCTTGCCAAGAACGGACAATATCTTGTCCTCATCCAGACAGGTGTAATCGGAGATGGACAGCATTATATCATTCTCCCTGATCACATCAAAGATTTCGGGCTTTGTTTTCGGAATCAAAAGACCATTGGTTACAATCACAATCTTCGAATACGGGAATGCTTCCCTTACCATACTGCAGTACCGTCCGATATCAGCATTTAAAAACGGTTCTCCACCCAGCAGATGTATTTCTTGTATATTAAAAAACAATTCGCTTAGCCTTGCAAAATCCTTCTTAGCCAAATCAAAATCCGGGAAAGCCGGCTCTTTAATCAGATTGGAAAAATGTGTACACCCCTTACATTTGAGATTGCAGTGGTCTGCAAGATGAAATTCCAGATTATGCAGCTCGGGTTTGATCATAACATATGGCTGCAACAGGATTTTAGCAGCCTCATCATCTATATCCTCCATACCATACAATCGGGTGGATATGGCATAGTTTTCCCTGATTCCCCGCTTATAGAACCATTCATTCCAGACCGGGATAGAAGCATCAACATTTATCACTGCCTCTATTGCTTTGCTTTTGTAGTTATCTATCAGATCATCTATGGTAAAGATGGAATCGCTTTCTGCGGCCATCCCCTGATTATCAGGATCACATAGTCCCACTACCACCACGTCATATTTAGATACAAGGTCTAACGCCTTGTTCCACTTATTCATATCACCGAAGAGAACAGTCTTTTTCATTCATCCACCTTTTTTACCAAGAGACAAAACTTCTTAACACAACCGATGATGTAAGCCGAATCCTTCCGTGTAAACTTACCCTCTAATATACTACCATAAACGTGACACTCTCCGCAAGAAGGAATTTCGACTTGAGCTGAACATCCTTAGGAACTGTTTGCCGGATGCTGTATAGTGAACGTCAAAATATTTTTGACGTTCACTATATTTGTGCCAACGAGTATAACAAACCATACTCTTTTGGAGTATTTATATTGCTTAATAACTCTTCCGGAAACCCGATGTCTTTGATATTTAAAAACTTAATGTCTATCCTGTCATATAATCTCCTTATCTTACGCTCTCCCTGATTTCTCATTTTTTTCATTTCATGTGTAAGTCTCTTGGAATAAATCCCACATAAAGGATGTATCTTATCCCCATCCTTTAGCACCATGGCATCTTTATCAGCATTAAATTCCTCCGAAACCCTTTCCAGGAATTCTTCCGTAAGGAGCGGCATATCCACGGCAAGAATGAACGAATATTTGTTCGATGCTGCCCTAAGAACCTGGTATATCCCCTCCAAGGGACCATATTCCTTTATCTCATCTTCCACGAAATGATATGGATATTTTTTGTATTTTTTTATATCATCCACCGAAACAAGTGTTTCGGAAAAACCCCTGCATGTCTTTAAAGCATTTTCCAGAAAAGTTGTGTCATTTATCTTAAGAAAAGCTTTATTTTCCCCCATGCGGCTGCTTTTCCCCCCAATGAGGATACCTGCCGTAAGCTCATTTATCTTCATTAAACATCTTAGCCCCTTCCCTAAGCCTCTCTATTACGTTTATATGCTGTGGACAGGCCTCCTCGCACTTTCCACAGGCTATGCAGTCAGAGGCAGACGCCATATTTTCTTCCACGAGTTTTTTGTAATGGTCTTTTGCTTCATCTATCAGCCCCGAACCTATTCGCTTGTTCATGGCCGAAAAAATGCCCGATATCGGTATTTTACGGGGACACCCTTCCTTGCAATAGTCGCAGGTCGTACATGGAACCGTGTTAAGGGAGCCCATTATATCCTGCGCCTTCCGTATGACCTCGTACTCATCCTCTGACAGGGGCGTAAAATCCTTCATGAAGGAAAGATTGTCATTCATTTGTGAAATATTTGACATTCCGGAAAGGACGCACAGCACTTCCTCCAAAGATGCCGCAAACCTTATCGCCCAGGATGCGGCGGAAGCATTAGGGGAATAATCTTTAAGGAGTTTCTCCACCGCCTTTGGGGGGGTTGCCAGATTTCCTCCCTTTACAGGCTCCATTATGACTATTTTTTTGCCATGTTTTCTTGCCACTTCATAATTTTGTCTGGAAGTGATTGCAGGATTCTCCCAGTCAGCGTAATTAATCTGCAGCTGTACAAACTCTGCATCGGGATGCTCTGTTAAAATCCTGTCCAAAAGCTGTGGTCCATCATGATAGGAAAATCCATAGTAACGTATCTTCCCCTCTTTTTTAAGCTGCCTTACATAGTCCC
>CAJOPH010000068.1 GCA_905236805.1 uncultured Eubacterium sp.
ATGAGCATTAAACTACTCCCAGCCTTTCATCGCGGATATCGTTTGCGTTGTAGTCATCCGGCAGCTTTCCTTCAAGGATGCCCGTGATTGCATCAACGGAGCTGGAAATAGTGGATGTGAGTTTCCCTGTGACCTTGCCATTGCGAGTGATGAATATGATAAAGCCCTCGGCAACGAGATCAAGGTAATGTCCCAAATTGGTTTTTAGTTCGGTAGAAGTAACTGTTACTGACATATAAGTGCCCCTCCTTTATATTTGAACTTTTGAACTTTGACAGCCTTTGACAACGCATATCTCTTGATATGTGCAATTTCATGAGTGATTTAAGTGTATTTTAGTCAATATCGGTCTGATTGTCAAGGCAGAACGGTCAATTTGGGAAGAAAAATACGGTTAAATTGATTAATATGGTTCCTTTTTCAACCCCACCACAGAAAGGATGACTTTTGAACGAAACAGAAGTACTTAACAATCTTATATCCGGAGACGTTGGTACCGTGTACCATTAATGCAGCTACCGTGGAGAAATTCCATGGTAGTTGTTTTGTATTGTTCTACAGTTCCTTAGGGCTTAATCAAAATAAACCTTGTAAAAATGGACGAAAAATTGTATAATAGTAACCAATTATGAAAAAAAATGCGAAGAGTAAATTAAAAACAAATTTAATAATCACCCTACTTCTTTTGTCAGCCCCATTTTCCATTTTTTTCTCATCCTGCGGTACTTCTCCGGAGAAAAAGGATGAGGCATCCTACAGGGAGCAGGCGATAGAGCTCTACGAAGCGGCGAAATACGAGGAGGCCGCGAAGATGTTTGATATGGCTCTGGAAAAATCTTCCGGAGCTGTGTCCAAGATGGATATCGATATCTGCTACTACAAGGCGGACAGTCTCCTTCTCTCGGGACAGCTAAGCGAGGCTAAGGAAGCGGCAAATGGGATGATAGAGTATGATGACGACCTGTGGGGCGCGTATTTTCTGAGGGGGAAGATTTCCCTGGAAGAGGGGAATACCGATGCCGCGAAGAGCGATTTTGACATCGCCATCGAAAAAAACCCCAAGGACTTAGAGCTCTACATAGCCATATATGAGGCCCTTTCGGACACGGATGGGGAAGGGGCAGCCCAATACTTAGAGGAGGCCTCATCCCTGGGAGATGATTCGGCAAAGGGCCTTCGCTGCAGGGGGTATGTGTCCTACCTTGAGGATGATCCCTACACGGCCCTGGATCTTTTTGACAAGGCCATGGAAAAGGGTGATGAAAAAGCCTGCCTCTACAAGGCGGAGGTATTGATAGATCTGGGCAAGAGCGATGAGGCGCTGTCCATTATAGAAGAGAAGCTTTCCGCGTCGTCGGATCCGGTAGAGTATGAGAAGCAGTACAGGTACGATCAGGTCATCGCGTATGAGTACGGGGGAGATTTTGAAACGGCAAAGACCCTCATGCAAAGCTACATAGACGACTATCCGGGGGACGAGGAAGCATTGGAAGAGTATAGGTTTTTGGAGACCAGGTAGGGAACCTTAAAGGTTCTAAGCCGGGGGAATATTATGGAATACTGGGACATATATGATGCCAAAAAAAAGCCCACGGGGCGGATTATGGAGAAGAACGACTTTGACATGGAGGAAGGAGACTACCACCTAAACGTCCTGGGGGTGATGGTCCGCCCCGACGGGAGGTTTCTTTTGACCAGAAGGTCAAAGGACAAGGCATGGGCACCGGGAGAGTACGAGGTTCCGGGGGGAGGGGTCATTGCCGGGGAGTCCTCCTTTGACGCGGTAAGAAGGGAGATAAGGGAAGAGACGGGGATCGTTGTCTCCGAAGGCGACGGGAGGCTCTTATTTTCCTACAAGAGAGAAGACCCTGATCAGAAGAACAATTACATCATGGACGTCTACAGGTTCAAGGTGGATTTTGACGAATCTGATATCAAGATCAAGGAGGATGAGTGCGAAGGATATAAGCTGGCCACATTTGATGAGATAAAAAGGCTCGGGGAGGCAGGGGATTTTCTTCATTACGGGAGTATCTACAGGGCCTTTGAGGGGTGGAAGAAGATCCTCATAAAAAACGCTAGGGTCATAGACCCCTTGAAAAAGACAGACTCCAACGGGTCTATATGGATAGATGACGGAAAGATCGCAAGGCAGGACGCATTCGAAGAAAATGACGCGGACGAGGTGATAGACGCAGGCGGGGATATCCTGATGCCTTCCTTTATAGACCTTCACGTGCATTTAAGGGATCCCGGGCAGACCTCAAAGGAGACCATAGCCACGGGGTGCGCCGCGGCGGCAAGGGGCGGCTATACGCAGATATTTGCCATGCCGAACACTGACCCCATAGCGGATGACCCCGATGTCATAAGGTACGTAAATGATAAGGCGGCCATATCCTCCAGGGTGCATGTCCACCAGATAGGTGCCATTACCGGGGGCGAAAAGGGAAAAGAGCTCTCAGACATAGAGGGGATGGTGGGCGAAGGTGTAAGGGCCATATCGGAGGATGGAAGATCCGTCATGGACTCTTCGCTGTTAAGGTCCGCCATGAAGATAGCCGCAAAAAAAGATCTTACGGTCATGTCACACTGTGAAGACATAAACCTGGTCCAAGGCGGCGTCATGAACGATGACAAAAACGCGCAAAGGCTTAACCTAAAGGGAATATCCAACGCCACGGAAGATGTCATAATAGCCAGGGACATCCTCCTTGCCAAGGAGACGGGGGCAAGGCTCCACCTTTGCCACTGCTCCACCGAGGATTCCGCGAAAATATTAAAAATGGCGAAAGACGCGCACCTTCCCGTTTCAGGCGAGGTATGCCCCCACCACTTTGTTTTGTCATCGGACGATATCCCGGGGGATGACGCGAACTGGAAGATGAATCCCCCATTAAGGACAGACAGAGACGTAAGAGCCTTAAGGGAGGGTCTAAGGGACGGCGTCTTCGATGCCATTTCCACCGACCACGCGCCCCATACCATGGAGGAAAAGTCGGGGGGCTTTTTGCGCTCCCCCTTTGGCATAGTGGGCTTAGAGACAGCGGCCGCCCTTACGTGGACATACCTGGTGGAGGGAGGATACCTTACCCCCGTGGAGATGGCTCGCAAGATGAGCTATAATCCCGCCAGGATAGCAAGGATTGACGGAGGGACCCTCCGGGTGGGGGCTGACGCGGACATAGTGATACTAAATATCACGGATGAATATGTGATAGACAAAGGTTCATTCCTCTCCAAGGGAAAAAACACCCCCTTCCACGGGATGAAGGTGAGGGGGAAGGTAAGATACACCATATGCGGGGGAGAGATCATATACAAAGATGTTTAAGAAGCTACAGGAAAAAATAGACGTATTAAAGGCTCCCGTGGTGGTGGGCTTAGATCCCGTGCTAGATTACGTGCCGCGGGAGATGATTGAAGAGTCCTTTGCCCTAAAGGGCGAAAACCTCGAGGGGGCAGCAGAAGCTATATTTAGATTTAACAAGGCGATAGTGGATGCCATCTATGATATCTGCCCCTGCGTAAAGCCTCAGATAGCCATGTACGAAAGGTACGGCGTCCCGGGGGTCTTGGCCTACAAAAATACCGTGGACTACTGTCACGAAAAGGGTCTTTATGTCATAGGCGACATCAAGCGCGGGGACATAGGCTCCACATCCATGGCATATGCGCAAGGGCACCTGGGGGCGGTCAGGATAGGGGAGAAGGATTTTTTCCCGTTTGATGAGGATTTTGCCACGGTAAACCCCTATCTGGGGATAGACGGGGTAAAGCCTTTTTTGGAGGTATGCGCCAAATATGGCAGGGGAATATTCGTTCTGGTAAAGACCTCCAATCCCTCCAGCGGGGATTTCCAGGACAAAAAAATAGACGAAGAGCCCCTGTATGAGGTGGTAGCAAAAAAGGTCTTTGAGTGGTCTAAAGAGTACGGAACGGCCATAGGGGCAGTCGCGGGGGCCACCTACCCCGAGGTGGGGAAGAGGCTGAGGGAGATCCTTCCCGAATCCATGTTCCTCATTCCCGGATACGGGGCCCAGGGCGGGGGAGCTAAGGATATTGCCCCCTTCCTCGACGCAAATAAAAAAGGCATCATAGTCAATTCCTCCAGGGGGATTATATGTGCCTATAGGAATGATAAATACAAAGATTGCAAAGGCGACGTGGGGAAGGCTGCCCGCGCGGCCCTGACAGACATGAGGGAGGATTTAGGAGGAATCTAATGTTTACATCAAAGAAGGATTATCTTAGCGCCAAGATAATTGACCACAGGGCGATGTCTGAAAATGTCCGGAGAATGTGGCTGGAGGCTCCCACGATCTCTACCATGGCGGTGCCCGGACAGTTCGTTAATATCTACGTGGCAAACCGCGCGAAGATACTGCCCCGGCCTATCAGCATCTGCGAGATAGACAGGGAGAGGGGTAGGATCAGCCTGGTTTACAGGGTAGGCGGTGAGGATACCGGCACACTGGAGATATCAAGGCTTCGCCCGGGGGAAAGGCTGAATATCCTGGGACCTTTGGGAAACGGCTTTCCCATCACAAACAAAAGCGCCATGCTGGTGGGGGGAGGGATAGGCATTCCTCCCATGTATGCCCTGAGCCGCGAGATCTACGAGATTTTCGGTCAAAAGTCCCTGTGCGTCTTGGGCTACAAGGGTGAGGGAGGCGTAATGTACAGGGATTTTCAGAAGATGAACAATGTCTTCGTGTCCACCGAGGATGGCTCCATTGGGACCAAGGGCACGGTGATAGACGCCATAGAGGCCTTTGACCTGGAGGCCGAGATCATCTACGCCTGCGGACCCATGCCCATGCTTTCCGAAATAAAAAAGCTTGCCATCAAAAGGGACGTAAAGGCATATGTCTCCCTGGATTCGAGGATGGGCTGCGGTGTGGGGGTCTGCCTTTCATGCACCGTAGACAGGGAGATGCCCGATCCGATATCGGGGCAGGACAGGGTAAGGATATGCACGGAAGGTCCGGTTTTTGAAGTCAGGGAGGTAAATATTTAAGTCATGAATATGAATGTATCCATTGCGGGAATTGACTGGAAAAACCCTGTGACGGTAGCGTCGGGGACCTTTGGGTCGGGAAAGGAATATTCGGATTTTTTTGACCTTTCATTATTGGGGGCGGTGACCACCAAGGGCGTATCTTTTTCTCCCTGGAAGGGCAATCCCACTCCCCGCATTGCCGAGACCTGCGGAGGGGTGATAAACTCCATAGGCCTCCAGAATCCGGGGGTGGAATACTTCCTGAAGCAGGATCTCCCCTTTCTGGCAGGCTACAATACCAACGTAATCGTGAACATCTGCGGTCATACCGTTCCGGAATACGTGGAGGTGGCCCGCTGCCTTTCCGAGGAAGAGGACGTTGATTACCTGGAGCTTAATGTCTCCTGCCCGAATGTTTCCGAGGGCGGGATAGCCTTTGGTACCGACGAACAAAAGCTAAAAGAGGTCATAGCGGACGTAAAGAGGGTCTCCAAAAAGCCCCTCATAGTAAAGCTTTCCCCCAATGTGACGGACATAGTGAGGATGGCACAGATAGCCGAGAGCGAGGGCGCAGACGCCCTTTCCATGGTAAATACCTTCATGGCGGCAAAGATAGACGTGGACTCCAGGTCCTTCATCCTGGCAAACAAGACGGGAGGGCTCTCCGGTCCTGCCATACACCCCATAGTGGTGAGGATGGTCTATGAGACGGCCAGGGTCGTAAACATCCCCATCATAGCCATGGGGGGCGTGATGTCGGGGAGGGACGCCATAGAATTCATCCTGGCGGGTGCCACCGCGGTGGCGGTGGGGACGGCATCCTTCAGGTATCCGAAGGCCGCCCGTCAGGTCATAGAGGAGATCAGGGAATATATGTTCCGATACAACGTAGATGATATAAGACAGCTCATAGGTCAGGTGAGGGATTAAAAAATGGGATCTGACAAGGAATCATTCATAAAGTTTCTGGTGGACTGCGGGGCATTGACCTTTGGGGATTTTGTTACCAAGAGCGGAAGGAATACCCCGTTTTTCATCAACATGGGAAAGATAAGGCACGGCGCGGACCTAAGGAAGCTTGCGGGATTTTACGCTGACAAGATAGCCTCCGAATTCGGGACGGACTTCGATGTGCTCTTCGGGCCCGCCTACAAGGGTATACCCTTGAGCGTGGCTACGGTCATGGCC
>CAJOPH010000069.1 GCA_905236805.1 uncultured Eubacterium sp.
AATGAGTGCGGCCGTTCTGGTCGCGCTCATAGCCCTTGCGGTGATCCAATACAGACAGGCCCACCCCTCGGAGTCGGGGGAGCCTGTGGCAGAAGTGTCAGAGACAGGGGATGCAAAAGATTCCGGCACGGATACCGCCGAAGGGGATGAAAAATCCAAAAAGAAAAAATCCAAAAAGAAAAAAGACAAAAAAGAAAAAACCGAAAAAGAAAAAAACAAAAAGGAAAAAACAAACCAAGCGGACAAAACGGACGAAAAGGATGAAAACTCAGATGAAGGGGAAAATGGCCAAACCTCCATTGAAAAAGAAGAGGTTACCATTTCCATAAAGGACTATGACGCGGGGGACATAGTTTCGGAGGATGAGGTGGATGACCTGTCTGAGTGGTTTATATCATCCAAGATAAAAAGAAACGGCAAGGTATTTAACCGTATCAACGGAAAGTCCTACCGTGACAATGACGACATAGCGCTTTCCGATCTTAGGTACCTTAAGATCCTCCACTACAACTTTGACCACAGGTTACAGGTGGGGGAGATGATCTGCAACAAGGCCATAGCCAAAGACGTGATAGATATTTTCAAGGAGCTTTATGAAGAAGAGTATGAGGTCGAGAAGATGTACCTCATAGACAATTATTGGGCCGGCGACGGGGACTCTACCGACACGGCGTCCATAGACGAGAATAATACATCCTGTTTTTGCTACCGGGCGGTGACGGGGGGATCTAATCTATCAAACCATGCTTACGGAAGGGCGATAGATATAAATCCCCAACAGAATCCCTATGTGTGGTTTAAAAACGGGCAGAAGTGCTGGACCCACGAAAACGCGAATGACTACATAGACAGGACATCGAACGATCCCCATGTAATGGTGGACGGGGATGTGATAGTAAGCATATTTAAGGAACATGGATTTGAGTGGGGTGGGAACTGGAGCAATCCGATAGACTACCAGCACTTTGAAAAGGAAGGGTGACATGAAGCTGGTTATAGCCACCGGCAATGCCGGAAAACTCGATGAGATAAGAAAGATTATCGGGGGATCGGATATGGAAATAGTCTCCGCCAAAGACCTTGGGATCTCCCTCGATGTGGAAGAAAACGGATCTTCGTTTCGCGAGAATGCCCTTATCAAGGCAAAAGCCTGCGCGAAGGAGGTAAATGAGGCCGTTTTGGCCGATGACTCCGGTCTTTGCATAGACGCCCTGGGGGGAGAGCCCGGGATTTATTCTTCGAGGTATCTGGGGGAGGATACATCGTATGACATAAAGAATAAGGATATATTAAGGCGCATGAAGGACGTGCCTGACGGTGAAAGAAGTGCCAGGTTTGTCTGTGATGTGGCGGTTATTTTCCCCGACGGAAGGCAGATAGTTACAGAGGGCATTATGGAAGGAGAGATAGCGCATGAGATTTGTGGTGAAAATGGTTTTGGGTACGATCCTGTTTTTTACCTGTCTTCATATGGGAAGACTAGCGCTGAAATTGCGCCTGATGAAAAAAATAAGATCAGCCATAGGGCGAAGGCGCTTGCCAAGATGAAGGATGAGCTCAGTTTACTATAAACAGCTATAGGTAAAACCATTGCAATATTATAAAAATAAGGTTTTGGGCAATAAGGAAAAAATATATTATAATCATATAAGGGTTCGGGGACGGTGTTTCATATGGAATGGTGAATGCTATGTGCGAGATTTTCGGATACTCAGGAAGAAGGAAAAAGAAATTAAATGCTGACCTTAAAGAGTTTTACTCCCATGCGGACATGCATCCTAATGGGTGGGGACTGGCCATAATGGATGATTTTCCTTACGACATGGAAAAAGAATCCGTGAACGCATTGAAAAGCAGAAGGCTAAGGCTCCGTCTTTCAAAGGATATTGTATCCGGGATGCTTCTGGCACACATACGTTATGCCACCATAGGCTCCGAATCCCTGTGCAACGCCCACCCTTTTGCCGGAGTGGACAGGTCGGGGAGGCAGTGGGTACTCATCCACAACGGCACCATATTTGAATTTGACCCAATGAACAGATACTCACACCTCCAGGCGGGAGAGACCGATTCGGAGAGGATCTTGCTCTACATATTGGACAAAATGGATGATAAGATATGCGAAAGAGGCAGGGAACTTACCTCTGATGAGCGTTTCTTTCTAATGGATAAGATAGTTTCCGATATAGCGGTAGGCAACAAGCTAAACCTCATGGTTTACGATGGAGAGATTCTCTATGCCCACACGAACTGCGGTGGCACACTGCATTTCAGGGAGGATGATGACGGGATCACCATATCTACCCGGGGACTTGCCAGAGGCAGGTGGCAGAAGTTTCCCATGACGAGGCTCATTGGTTTTGTGAAGGGAGAGTGGGCATACGAAGGCAGGGTCCACAATCACAGGTATATTGAGGATCAGGAGGCTGTTAAGCAATTGTATTTGGCATATGCGGGTTTGTGATCATGTTACATTTCGATAATAAACAAGTAAGGCACCTTCTTCTGGACGGAGGATTCGGGCTGGAAAAGGAAGGTCTTAGGGTGACCCCTGACGGTCACATGGCACACTCTCCGGATCCTTTTTTGGGGGAAGAGTGTATAGTAAAGGATTTTTCGGAGAACCAGACCGAGATAAACACGAAGGTTATGCCCTCCCCTGAGGATGCCGTAAGGGAGCTTTTGTTCTATACGGAAAAAATAAGAAAAAAGCTGTCAAAGCTTAATCCGCCCGAATATCTGTGGCCTTTTTCCAATCCCCCCTACATCATAGACGAGTCGGACATCCCCATAGCACACTATGAAGGGGAGGATAAGGAAAAGGAAGAGTATCGCTATTACCTCTCAGACCGTTATGGCAGGTACAAGATGGCATTTTCCGGTATTCATTTTAATTATTCGTTCTCAGAGGAATTGTTAAAGGCTGATTTTGCTTTGACCGGGCAGGAAGATTTCCAAAAGTACAAGAACAATTTTTACGTGGACCTGGCACAAAAGGCCCTGGAGTACAACTGGCTCATAGTGGCGATTACTGCGGCATCGCCACTCCTTGACAGTTCGTATTTCGAGAAAAAGACATATGGAAACGATGTGTTTAACGGCATGGGATCTACCAGATGTTCCGAGTCGGGCTATTGGAATTTTTTTACCCCGATACTGGACTATACCGACATAGACGCCTATGCCGAAAGCATCATGAAGTACATAAAGTCAGGACTCATTCAGTCCTCATCGGAGCTTTATTTCCCCATACGCCTCAAACCTCCCGGAAAATACAGGCTCTCAAACCTTCAAAAACTGGGGGTAAGCCATATAGAGCTAAGGATGATAGACCTAAACCCCTTGGCAGAGGCGGGAATAGATGAAAGGGACGTAAGGTTCATACAGCTCCTTTTGGTCTATCTTGCATCGACAGACGCTCCGCAGATAGACTTAAACGGGCAGATCCTTGCCATCCAGAACACCAGGAATGCCGCCCGCTACGACCTAAAGACCGTAAGCATCCTTAAGTCAGACGGAACATCCATGACGGTGGTAAAGGCCGCAAAGGACGTGATAGGGAGGATGAGGGAGTTTTATGACAGCTTTCCCAAAAAGGTCACTGATGCGATAGATTACCAGATGGAGAAATTCGAAGACGGGGAAAAACGCTACTCCTGGCAAATACGCAAAAAGTTCAGAGATGGATTTGTTGAAAAAGGAGTGCAATATATGGTATAATGGAAGGCACCTGTGGTTTTTTGTCCATGGGTGCCTTTGGTTCTTTGGAAAGGAGGAGTTTGGATGCAGACGCAGTCAGGTATTATTCCAGGAGGTCTTCCCGGCGGATTTTTCATTTATGAGAGCGGAGGGGAAGAGAAGATCCTGTTCGCCGAGGAGAATGTCATCAAGATGTTCGGGTGCACTACCTTCCAGGAGTTTTTGGAGTATGTGAACGGTTCCTTTACAGGGATGGTACACCCGGATGACCTCCACAAGATAGAAAACGAGATCCAGGCGCAGACCATGTTTGGGGAAAAGCGCCACGACTATGTAAGGTACAAGATCCTGACAAAGCAGGGCGAGGTAAAGTACATAGAGGATTTCGGACATCTTTTGCACGGAAGCGCGGGCAAGAGCTATTTCTACGTATTCATCGTGGACGTGGACAGGGATGAATACCTAAACAGGGACAGGAACAGCTTTGCCGAGGCGCAGCTTCTTTCCATGAACCAGGAGACAGATCCCCTGACGGGGCTCTTCAATATGTCGTTTTTTTACCAGAATGCCCAGAGCATGGTCTCATCCAGGGATGCCTACAGGCAGAACATCGCCTTCATACATTTCGACATACCCAATTTCAAGCTCTACAATGAGCGCTATGGTTTTATGAAGGGGGACGAGCTCCTTTGCGAGCTTGCCAAGATCCTAAAGAGCGTCTTCGCGGAAGGTCTTTGTTCCAGGTTTTCCGATGACCATTTCGTGGTGTGTGTGCCACAGTCAAAGGACGGTGAGGCCAAGGACAAGGTATCTTTGGTGTTTAAGCTGATACTTAATTCCGAAGAACCCAGCAAAAGGGTCAGGATAAAGGCGGGAATCTATTATTTCGGGGACAGGTACATAGAGGTGGGCTTGGCCTGCGACCATGCGAGGCTTGCCTGCAACAGCATAAAGGGCCGTCACGACATCAATGTCAAGGTCTACGATGAGATGCTCCGCGAAAGGCTAAGGAAGCAGCAGTATGTGGCAGACCATGTGGACGATGCCATCGAGAACCATTACCTCAACGTATATTACCAGCCGGTGATAAGAACCCGTACGGGGGAGATCTGCGGATACGAGGCCCTGGTTCGCTGGATAGACCCTGTGGTGGGATTTTTGTCACCGGCAGATTTTATTGACACCTTAGAGCAGTTCCACCTGATCCACGTGGTGGACGGATTCGTGGTAAGGAATGTCTGCAGGGACCTAAAGACCCTTCATGATGCGGGGGAGGATGTTGTCCCTGTTTCCCTGAACATCTCCCGCCTGGACTTTGAGCTGTGCGATATTTTCGATGTGGTGAAGGAGGCAAGGGAAGAGTACGGCATACCTGCCCGGATGCTTGACATAGAGATCACGGAGAGCGCCCTCAATGACAATTCAAGCATACTCAAGGATGAGATAGAAAGGTTCAGGGAGGCGGGGCACAGCGTATGGCTGGACGACTTTGGGTCAGGGTACTCATCCCTTAATGTCCTTACGGAATATAGTCTTGATGTGCTGAAGTTAGACCTTGTCTTCTTGAGGAGCTATGACACAAACGAAAAGACCAGGACCCTTATGACATCCATCATGGAGATGGCAAGGGCACTTGACTTAGCCCCCCTTACCGAGGGTGTGGAGACAAAGGAACACTATGAATTCCTAAAATCCGTAAATTGCGAAAGGGCCCAGGGGTATTATTTCGGAAAGCCCCAGCCCATAGGAGAATCCAGGAAGGAAACCATGGAAAAAGGAATGAAGTGGGAAAAGGTCGTATGGCAGGAGTGATTTTGAAATGATAATTGCTTGCGGATGGGATGATTACGAAGTCATAGATTCCTCACACGGTGAAAAATTAGAAAGGTTTGGGGAGTATTTCCTGGTGCGTCCCGATCCCCAGGTGATATGGGAAAAGGACAGGGTAAATCCCATGTGGGAAAATCCCAATGCCCGTTACCACAGATCCTCCAAGGGAGGAGGAAAATGGGAGTTCATAGACCTCCCTGAGGAATGGAAGATTACATACAAAGACCTTACCTTCCACCTAAAGCCCTTTTCATTCAAGCATGTGGGAATCTTTCCGGAGCAGGCGGCAAATTGGGACTGGGCGGGGTACCTTATAGAAAAAGCCGGTTACCCCGTGAGCGTGCTGAACCTGTTTGCGTATACGGGAGGGGCGACCCTGGCCTGCGCCGCGGCGGGAGCCAGGGTGACTCATGTGGACGCCTCCAAGGGGATGGTGTCCTGGGCCAGGGATAATGCCGCCTTGAGCGGTCTTTCGAATGCGCCCGTCAGGTGGATAGTGGATGACAGCATAAAGTTCGTATCCCGGGAAATAAGGAGGGGAAACAGGTACGATGCCATCATCATGGATCCCCCCTCTTATGGCAGAGGACCAAAGGGTGAGATCTGGAAGATAGATGAAAGGCTAAATGACCTCGTAGCCATGTGCGTGGGACTTTTGTCGGAGCGGCCCCTTTTCTTTCTGATAAACAGCTATACGACAGGGCTTTCGGCGATGGCGTTGGGATATTTATTAAAGCTTCATTTGATGAAATTCCCGGGTGAGGTCAAATGCGATGAGATAGGGCTTCCTGTTTCGGAGAACGGCTGCGTACTCCCCGCGGGGGCGGCAGGAAGATATATTTTTACATAAAGAAGGAGATACAAAAAATGGAATTAAAAGAAGCTATTACCTCAAGAAAAAGCATAAGGAAATTCAAGGAACAGGAAATAGGAAAAGAAACCTTGGAGCGCATAGTGGACGTTGCGCGCTTTGCTCCTTCGTGGAAAAATGTCCAGCCTGCGGAGTATGTGGTGGTGAGGGATAAGGACATAAAGCAAAAGCTTGCCACGGAATGTGTAAACGGCTTTGAATACAATACAAAGACCATGCAGAGGGCAGACGCCATCTGTGTGGTGGTGATAAATACGGGGCTTTCGGGTTTTGAGAAGGATGGATCTTTTTCCACATCCAAGGAAGACAGGTGGGAGGTATTTGACGCGGGGCTTGCCACCATGCTCTTTACACTGGCTGCCCACGATGAGGGCATAGGGAGCGTCATCCTGGGGATATTTGATGAAGCTAAGGTAGGAGAGGTGATAGGCCTTAAGGAAGGCCAAAAGGCTGCGGCCTTGATAGCCCTTGGCTATCCCGACCAGGATCCGGATCCCCGTCCCAGGAAGGAGACCAAAGACCTCCTTAAGGTAATCTGACAGGATGGAAAACAGCATCTACGGGCCTTACAGGGACATACTTCCCAGGATAAAGGACGATTTTACGGAGAGGATAAGGACTTTCCAAAGGCTCGAAAAAGAACATACCGGATACAAGATCTGCGAGCACCTGCTGTCAAGGGTAAAGTCCGAGGAAAGCATGCGACAGAAGCTGGAAAAAAGGGGCCTGAAGGCCGATTACAAAAATGCCCTGACACAGATAAAGGATTCCATAGGGATCAGGATAGTATGCGATTTCATAGATGACATCTACAAGAATGTCGAAAATCTAAAAAATCTCTCGGGTGTATCCGTACACGAGGAGAAGGACTATATCCATCACGCAAAGCCCAATGGCTACAGGTCCTACCACATGATTTTGGTGAGCGAAGAGCCCTTTGGGGACGTATATGGGAATACACCGGGAGAATTTTTCATAGAGGTGCAGCTGCGCACCATAGCCATGGATACTTGGGCTGCGTTAGAGCATCAGATCAAGTATAAAAAATCAATAAAAAACCAAAACCTTATTACCGGTGAGCTAAAGCGGTGTGCGGATGAACTGGCATCGTGCGACCTTTCCATGCAGACATTGAGGAATTTGATAAGGGAGAGTGAATAGGAGGATGAGGATACTAATAGCGGAAGACGAAAGGCAGATGCAGTACGCGATAGGGCAGGTCCTCAAGATGTCCGGCTACGAATGCGACAGTGCCTATAATGGCATGGAGGCTTTGGAAAAAGTTTCCCAAAATGCTTACGACTGCATGATATGTGATATCATGATGCCGGTGATGGACGGGATAGAAGCCGTGAAACAGATCCGGGAAAAGGGGCATACGTTTCCTGTCATCATGCTGACCGCAAAGACCCAGGTAGACGACAGGGTGGACGGCCTTGACGCGGGGGCGGACGACTACCTGACGAAGCCTTTTTCCATGAAGGAGCTTCTTGCCAGGATAAGGTCCCTTATCAGGAGGAATGATACCTACACCCAGACGAGGATTTCATTGGGGAATGTGGTACTGGACAAAGACACCCAGGAGCTAAGGGCCGAAAATTCAATACGGCTGGCAAAAAAAGAAGCGCAGCTTCTGGAATATTTTCTCCTGAACCGTGAGAAGAATCTTTCCACGGATGATATTTTTTCGCATATCTGGAAGGATGAGGAGATGGAGAAGGACGTGGTGTACGTGTATGTGTCATACCTCAGGGGGAAGCTCTCCTCCGTGGCTGCCGATATAGAGATTACCGGTGAAAGGGATGGGGATTTCAGGCTATGCTTAAAAAGCTCAGATGGAAGTTTATAGGGATATCCACTTCGGCCGTCCTGGTGATACTGGTGGCCGTTTTGTCGCTTAGCACCATTGCGATTTTTTCAAGGGCCGCATCCCGGGTAAATGAAATCCTGGATTACCTTAGCAAAAACGAGGGATATATGCCCAAGGACATAGACGTGGAGGATTTTAGGACCCACTATACCATAGAGATGTTTTTTTCCATCAGGTATTTTACCGTCTTTATCTCTTCCGATGGTGAATACATCAGTGCCAACACGGAGTCCATCACGCAGATATCGGAGGATGAGGCAAAGGCTTTGGCTGAAGATATCATAAGCAAAGGTACAACGAGGGGGCATATGACCATAGAAGAGTCCCACTACATGTACAGGGTGGATGACACAAAGAGCGGGGATGGCATGGTGGTATTCGTAGATGCCACGGAGGAGCTTGAAACCTGTGAGAATTTCCTTAAATATTCCCTTATCTTCGGGGGAGGGTGTCTCATAGGATTCTTTATCATAGTGACGGCCATGTCCGGAAAGGCCATCCGCCCCATAGCCAGGAACATAGAAAGCCAGAAGCAGTTTATCACGAACGCTTCCCATGAGCTAAAGACCCCTGTGGCCATCATATCCGCAAACGCGGAGGTGCTGGAGATGATGCACGGAGAGTCGGAGCCTACCGACAATATCCTGTCCCAGACAAAGAGGCTTACGGGTCTCATAGACGACCTGATAGCCCTTGCCCGCCTGGGGGAAAAGAAAAAGAAGGATCTTTCCGAAATAGATGCTTCCCCCATAGCAATGAAGGTTTGCGAGTCTTTCAAGGCCCTGGCGGAAAGCAGGAATATCAAACTCCGGGGGACGATAGAAAATGACATCCCCGTGGTGGCGGATGAAAAGGGCCTCGAGGAGCTTTTTAATATTTTCCTGGATAATGCGTTAAAGTACTGCGATGAGGGAGGGACTGTGTCTTTCGAAGCAAAAAGAAGGACCAGGACCAAAGGACTTAGGACCATTATTTCCAATGACTACAAGGAAGGAAAAGACATCAATTACGACAGGTTCTTTGAGAGATTTTACAGGAACGATATCTCCCACAACAGCCAAAAGGAAGGCTACGGTATAGGTCTGTCCATGGCACAGTCGATAGTGGAGGCGCACAAGGGGAAGATTCGGGTGAATTACAAAGAGGGGAGGATCTCTTTTGTCATTAATATCTGATTTTTTCAAAAAACATGCAAAAAGAATAATATTTCTCCTCATCGTATTTATGGCATCTACGGTGGGGTTTTCTTTGGTACGGGGGGAGAAGACCGACACGTCTGCATCATACCGTGTGATGGAACAAGCCACCCTTCCCGTGGTGTATTTTTCCTACGGAGGAGAAAGAATAAACAGGTCATTTGGATATACCTCAAGGATGCAGGATTCCCTGATGAGGCAGGCCCTTCTTCCCGTGGAAGAAGACCTTGCCATCCACCTTTCCGCGGATACCTTGGGCTTTGATGTTTCAGGGATATCATATGAGGTAAGGGACATCACGGGGGAGAGACTCATAGAGGAAGGAAGCAGCGATGCCCCACAGGAAGAGGGGGGAAGGGTAGAGGAAGACATATTCCTGCAAAACCTTCTTGATGAGGGGCAGGAATATCTTTTTTCCCTGTGCCTTTCCAACGATGACAGGGAGGCTTATTATTACACAAGGCTATGCCTTGAAGGTAGCACGGACATAGGATCGGGCATGGATTTTGTATCAATGTTCCACGATGAGACCTTATCGGGCGGCACGGGGAAAAAAATTGCCACCTATATAGAGCCATCCGCCGTGAGCACCAATGATTCCCTTTCAAAGGTGGATATACACTCTTCCCTTTCCCAGATCATGTGGGCGGATTTTCAGCCCTACGGGGAGACTTCAAAAAACATCGAACTTTGTGAAATAAATGACAGTTACCAGGCGTACAAGGTATCTTATGTTATTTTTTCGGGAACCGATATGGAAAAGGCCTACCGGACCGAAGAATATTACCGCCTCCGCATAGGGGCACAGAGGGTCTACCTTTTGGAATACGAAAGGAACATGGAGGAGATATTTGAAGGGGAAAGGGCCGTGGCTGACGGGCAGACCTTAACCCTTGGGATAAGGGATGAGGATGTGGAATACACATCGGATGAGACGGGGCAGATAGCAGCGTTCATACAGTCGGGAAGCCTTTTTTTGTATGATGCCGGGGATTCGTCTGTCAAGAAAGTGTTTGGCTTTTATGATGAAGATGACACGGACGTCAGGGACCTAAACACATCCCATTACATCAGGATATGCGGAATGGATGAGTCGGGGACGCTTCTTTTCATAGTGTGCGGATACATGCCGAGGGGGGCTCACGAAGGAAGGGTCGGTGTAGGAGTATACAGGTATGACAGCGCGCAGGATTTAGTAAAGGAGGATGTCTTCCTTCCCTCCGATAAGCCCGCGGAGGTTCTGAAGGAAGAGGTGGGAGATCTCTACTATCTGAACAATGAGAACGAGCTTTTCATAATGGCACAAAATACCCTCTACAGCATAAACATGGAAGAGGGAACCTCCGAGAGCGTACTCGATGACCTTGAGGCATTTGCGGTCTCTGAGGAAAATGACATGCTTGCGTATACGAAAGATTACAAGACCCTTAATATCTTCGACTTAAATACCAAAGAAACTACCGCCATAGAGGTAGAAGATGGCAGATTCATCCTGCCGCTTTCCTACATGGGGGAGGACCTTGTCTACGGGGAAGGGGAGGATATAGTAAAGGATGCGGCAGGCTCTGACACAAGGCTTATGAACAAGGTGACCATTTTGGATGAAGAGCTTTCGGAAAGAAAGAGCTACAATGAGGATAATGTGTTCGTTACGGGAGTATACGAAGAAGAGGGAACCTTGCACCTGATCCGCGTGAAAAAGACGGCATCAGGCGTAAAGGAGGCAGATGAAGATACCATCATCAATTACGAAAACACCGACACCTCCACCGCACAGGTTGGCTACTACCAGGATGAGACCTTAGAAAAGGTCATTTGGCTTGTAATGAGCAAAAAAGCAGGGGATACTTTGTCATATGGAGCCTGTACCCTTTCCGAAAATGAAGAGGAAGGACCTTTGACCCTTGAAGGTGAAACGGGGGACGAAAGATATTTTATTTACAGGAAAAACATGATAGAAGATTCCTTTACGGATATCTCTGACGCGGTGATAAGATCGGATGAAATAGCGGCCGTTGTGGCAGATCAAAAAAATGAGGTCGTATGGAGCCGAAACAAGGATGAGGAAACAGCCGATACGGAGCTTTACGTCAAGGATTATTATGCAGACGGGATGGCAAAAAAAGACGTAAAATACATACTAAAGGGCGTTACACTGGATGAGGTCTTGTACTATACGTCCGAAGGCTACGCGGTGGGAGCGTTTGAAGATGGTGATATCGAAATGATACAGGGGTATGATTCCTTCAATATCCATGTAAGGGAAGCTGATGGTACAACAAAGACCAAAGGAAAGGAAGATTCCGGGAAAGAATATGAAAAATATGGGGGAGTGTATTTCGTTTTTGAAAGGGGAAATTAAAACATCATGAAAACAGGGTTCATAGGTACGGGAAATTTGGCAAAAGCATTGGTATCGGGAATGATATTTTCGGGGGGCATCAAAAAAGAAGATATCCTCGCCTCAAACAGGACATTGGAAAAGGGGAGGGATTTTGCAAAAGACTTAGGGGTGGTTTTCCTTGAAAGCAATCTTGAATTGGTAAGGAGGTCGGATGTTATCTTCCTTACGGTAAAGCCGGGCATGTACAAGGACGTGATCGGAGGGATAAAAGACCTTGAACTTTCGGGAAAGGTATTCGTTTCCGTGGCAGCGGGCCTTGGGCTTGAAAACATAAAAAAAAGCTTCGGTAAGGATGTCCCCATCGTAAGGTCTATGCCCAATACCCCATCCATGCTGGGGGCAGGGATGGCAGCCATATGCCCGAATGAATTAGTGACAGAAGGGCAGCTGGAAGAAGTAAGGAAGATCTTTTCTTCGTTTGGCAGATGTGAAATAGTGACAGAGGATCTCTTCGATGTGGTGACAGGGGTTTCGGGGTCAGGGCCTGCCTATGCGTATATGTTCATTGACGCCATGGCAAAGGCCGCGGGTAAGCAGGGGATGGATCCTGAAAAAGCCATAGTGTTTGCGGCGCAGAGTGTCCTTGGAGCGGCAAGGATGATCCTTGAGGGAGAAGATGAACCTGATGTGCTGATAGACAAGGTCTGCTCACCCGGAGGCACCACCATAGAGGCCGTGGATGAATTTAGGAAAAGAAATCTCTATGGGATGGTTGAAGATGCCATGAAAAGGTGCATCGAAAGGTCCGCGCAGTTGGGAAAATAAGGGGGATTATCAAGGAAAAATGTGGGGAGCAATGAGGAAGAGGCGGGGAGAGAATAGAAACTTTTTCTTGCATATTTATCCATTTTGTAGTAAAATAACTTAGTTAACTATATATTTATTCATGGCAACCGTTCAGGATCCTTTAAGGGGTTCTGCGGTGACCTTTACAAAGGAGGATGATCCAATGATATCAGCAGGTGATTTCCGAAACGGCATTACCATCGAGTTCGAGGGTAATATTTACCAGATCATAGAGTTCCAGCACGTAAAGCCCGGAAAGGGAGCAGCGTTCGTTCGTACCAAGCTTAAGAACATCATCAGCGGCGGCATCGTGGAAAAGAGCTTCCGTCCCACCGAGAAGTTCCCACAGGCGCACATAGACAGGAAGGACATGCAGTACCTTTATTCGGACGGCGGCCTGTACAACTTCATGGACAACGAGACCTATGACCAGGTGGCACTCGATGCGGAGACGGTGGGAGATTCTCTGAAGTTTGTCAAGGAAAATGAGATGTGCAAGGTCTGCTCACACAACGGAAACGTATTTTCCGTGGAGCCGCCCCTTTTCGTGGAGCTTGAGGTCACCGAGACAGAGCCCGGTCTTAAGGGAGATACGGCTACGGGAGCCACCAAGCCCGCCACCGTTGAGACAGGTGCCCAGGTCAGCGTTCCACTGTTCGTGAACCAGGGAGACATTATTAAAATCGACACACGTACGGGAGAATATCTTTCGAGGGCATGATGGAATACGATTATCTGATCGTGGGCGCGGGCCTCTTTGGGGCTGTTTTTGCTCATGAAATGAAAAATAAGGGCAAGAAGATCTTGGTAATGGACAGGCGCCCCCATGTGGCTGGAAACGCCTATACCAGGGAGGAAGAGGGGATACAGGTACATGAGTATGGGGCACATATCTTCCACACGAATGACGATGCGGTATGGGAATATGTGAACCGTTTTGCCTCATTCAACAACTACATAAATTCCCCCATAGCATACTACAGGGATGAGGTGTACAACCTCCCCTTCAACATGAACACATTTTCCAGGATGTGGGGAATAAAGACCCCCGATGAGGCAAGAAAAATAATAGACTCCCAGGTAAGGGAAGCGGGAATCACGGAACCCAAAAATCTCGAAGAGCAGGCCATTTCTTTGGTGGGAAAAGACGTTTACGAAAAGCTCGTAAAAGAATATACCCAAAAGCAGTGGGGGAGGGAATGCAGGGATCTTCCGGCATTCATAATAAAAAGGCTCCCCTTGCGCTTTTCTTACGACAACAATTACTTTAACGCTGCCCACCAGGGCATTCCCATAGGCGGATTTACAAAAATGGCAGAAAAGATGCTTGAGGGAGTGGATGTGAGGCTGGGAGAGGATTTTCTTGACTTAAGGAAGAGGGGGTATAGATTTTCCGATGGCAGCGGCATTTCCTTTGGGAAGCTTATCTACACCGGGATGATCGATGAATATTTTGATTATTCCCTGGGGGAGCTGGAATACCGTTCGTTAAAGTTTGTTCATGAAACGAAGGACACCCCGAATTTCCAGGGGAATGCGGTGGTCAATCACACATCGAAAGAGGTGCCCTATACGCGTTCCATTGAGCACAAATTTTTCGAAATGAAGGATGTGCCAAAGACCATAGTCACTTATGAATATCCGGATGCTTTTGAGAGGGGAAAAGAGCCGTATTATTCCATAAATGACGAAAAAAACACGGTCCTTTACGGGAAGTATAAAGAGCTGTCTAAAAAAGAAAAGAATGTGGTTTTTTGTGGAAGACTGGGTTCATACAGGTATTATGATATGGACCAGGTGATTGGGGAGGCTTTGAAGCTTTCGTCTGATGAAACATAAGAGAAGAAAATTCGACCCGTATAAGAGGACTTACCGGGGCACTACCCATGCGATCATAATATTAATATACGTCCTTATTTTTGCGGCGGAATGGTACAGTGAGCTAAACCGCATCATCAGGGGTTTCGAGATGAAGGGAAACTGGCTGATGATAGCCCTTTATGCTTTTGCGGTATACATATCGATAAGGCTGTGGGGAGGCTTTGGGGTAGGAAGGCAAAAGCTCTTAAACCTCGTAAGCTCCCAGATATTTGCGGTCATCACGGCAAATATCATAGGCTTTATGATGATGCTTCTTACCGCCGGGGACATACACCTTATGCATCCCATCAGGAACAGG
The DNA here is from genome assembly GCA_905236805.1 of uncultured Eubacterium sp. Classification (GTDB taxonomy): domain Bacteria; phylum Bacillota; class Clostridia; order Lachnospirales; family Lachnospiraceae; genus RUG14243. Next base: position 14,836 of record CAJOPH010000069.1, read on the forward strand.
ATGGTACCCATGGTGGTGGCGCAGCTCATAGTGGCGGTGATCCTGCCTATCATATTCCAGGAAATATACAGGGCGATGTTCCCCCCGCTAAGGATAATTCAGGTGTATGGGGATCACCAAAATCACCTGGTGGAAAAGATGAATGTCCGCAAGGAAAAATACGACATCTGCCGGGAGATTTCCATACATGAGCCCATGAAGAAGATAACGGAGCTGATAGACGGGTTTGACGCGGTGCTTTTAAATGACATACCGTCCGAAAAAAAGAACCTCATCATCAAATACTGTTACGATCATGGAGTGAGGCTTTATTTCACGCCGAAGATACCCGACATCATAGTAAAAAACACGGAAAACATAAATTTCTTCGATTCACCCATCTATCTGGCCAGGAACAAGGGGCTTTCCGTGGATCAGCTTCTGTTCAAAAGGCTGATGGACATAGGGATATCGGTAATGGCCCTGATCATCACCTCCCCAATCATCCTGGCTACCGCCGTTGCGATAAAAATGGACGATGGGGGTCCTGTTTTTTACAAGCAGGAAAGATGTACCAGGAACGGCAAGATCTTTTGGATATATAAGTTCAGGAGCATGGTGGTGGACGCCGAAAAGGACGGGACGCCCATCCCGGCGGAGGCGGGCGATGAGAGGATCACCCGGGTGGGAAGGTTCATCCGTGCCGTGAGGATAGATGAGCTCCCGCAGTTTGTAAACATCCTCAAAGGTGACATGAGCGTGGTAGGACCAAGACCCGAGCGCTTAGAGCACTACGAGATGTATTCGGGGGATATACCGGAGTTTAATTTCCGCCTTAAGGTAAAGGGAGGGCTTACCGGATATGCCCAGGTCTATGGAAAATACAATACCACGGCCCTGGACAAGCTAAAGATGGATCTTATGTACATCACTGATTATTCCATGCTTTTGGACATACAGATCATACTGGAAACGGTGAAGATAATATTCAAGAGGGAGAGCACAGAGGGCTTTTCACATGAACAGATAGAAAAGATGGAAAAGATATCAAAGACAGCGGATAATTGATCTATTTCGGTCTGCGGAGGATAAAAATGAGTACATACGCAGTAATAATAGCAGGAGGGGTGGGTTCGAGGATGAACCAGGATATCCCGAAGCAGTTTATAAACGTATATGACAAGCCCATCATCATCTATACACTGGAGGCCTTTCAGGCGCATCCCCAGGTAGACGCGGTGGAGGTAGTATGCATAGACGGCTGGCATGATATGCTGTGGGCATATGCCAAGCAGTTTGGCATAACGAAGCTAAGGTGGGTGGTATCGGGCGGAGACAGCGCCCAGGAGTCCATAAGAAACGGTGTGTTCAATCTGGAAGGAAAGGTAAAAGACGATGATATCATCATCATTCACGATGGCATAAGGCCCCTGGTGGACGAGATGGTACTTACGGACGTGATAAGGGTTGCAAAGGACAAGGAGTGTGCCGTAACCTCCCTTCCGTACAACGAACAGATATTCGAAATAGACCCCGAAGATGCCTCGTCTACCACAAAGTTCATACCCAGGGAGACCCTTAGGAGGGTTTCCACCCCGCAGGGGTATAAGTTTGGGATGCTGGATGGGGCTTACCATGAGGCCTTCGAAAAGGAGATAGGTATCCATGGTTCGCATTATACGAACACGATGATGGTGGAATTAGGTCACAGGCTCTATTTTGCGGCAGGGTCAGACAAGAACATAAAGCTTACCACCAAAGACGACTTGGAGATGTTTAAGTCATATCTTAAGGCAGAGAAAGATAAATGGTTGAAATAATCAAAAACAAAGAATACATCGAGGACATAAGTACCCTCATTCCACCCTCCATAAAGGAAAAAATAAAAAACAAGTCCTTCCTTATTTCGGGGGCTTGCGGTATGATAGGAAGCACGATGATAGACGCGCTTTTGGCAGATCCTTCATTGGGGGTAAGGATATACGCCGTGGGAAGAAATACGCAAAAGGCAAGGGACAGGTTTTCTTATTTATGGGATGACGGGAGGTTTACCTTTTTTGAAAAGGACATAAACGAACCCATAGACCTGCCTGTGGATTCTTTGGATTATATAGTCCATGCCGCCTCAAATACCCACCCGAGGGTCTATTCATCAGACCCCATAGGCACGATTTGGACCAATGTAACAGGCACCGGCAATTTACTGGAGTTTGGGTGTTCAAAAGACATAGAAAGGTTCATCTTTCTTTCTTCCGTGGAAATATACGGGGAAAACAGGGGAGATGTTCAAAAGTTTAGTGAGGATTACCTTGGGTATATAGACTGCAACACCATGAGGGCAGGCTACCCCGAAAGCAAGAGGGTGGGGGAAGCCCTCTGCCAGGCCTACATTGCGCAAAAGGGCATGGACATAGTGATTCCTCGCCTTTCCAGGGTATATGGACCTACGCTCTTAAAGACAGACTCCAAGGCTCTTACGCAGTTCATAAGGAAATGCGTGGACGGAGAGGATATAGTCCTAAAGTCGGAGGGCAACCAGCTTTATTCATATACCTATGTGACAGATGCCGTGCGTGGGATCCTTTATTGCCTGGCATTTGGTGATAAAGGATCAGCCTACAATGTGGCAGACCCCGGGTCGGACATCACCCTTAAGGACCTGGCCGGTATTTTAGCCGGGATGAACGGCAAAGAAGTAGTGTTTGAAATTCCGGATGAGGCTGAGAGGAAGGGGTATTCTACGGCTACCAAGGCGCTTCTTGATCCTTCCGGGCTAAATGCCCTGGGGTTTGTCCCGAGACATTCCATCAGGGAGGGTCTGGAAATGACGGTGAGGATATTGGGCGGTGAGTAAATACATAAAAGATGCCATGCGCCACAGGTTCCTTTTAAAGGAGCTCATAATAAAGGGAATAAGGCTCAAATACAGAAGGAGCTATCTGGGGATCGTATGGTCCCTCATAGAGCCTTTGATGAACACCATAGTGCTGGTGATAGTGTTTGGTACCTTGTTTAACAGGGGAAGGGATTTTTCCTTATACATCATAGCGGGACGCCTTATTTATTCGGGTTTTTCATCGGGGACAAAGGCAGCGGCCACGTCGATACGAAGGAACGCCTCCATGATAAAAAAAGTCTACGTTCCCAAATACCTTTACCCGATATCACAGGTGCTTTTCAATTTTGTGATATTTTTGATCTCGCTGTCGGTGATGGTTTTGGTGCAGATATATTCCGGGGTCGTTCCCACCTACCATGTGTGGCAGATACTGCCGGCTTTGGCGATACACCTGGTACTTACTATGGGGGTAGGCATGATACTGTCTACGCTGTCGGTATTTTTCAGGGACATAGAGTACCTCTGGAACGTGCTTCTTACGATGATCATGTACATGTGCGCCATCTTTTACCCGATAGAAAAACTGGAAAAGAGCGGCTTTGCGTGGATACTTAAGTACAATCCCCTCTACTGCATCATAGACATATTCAGGGGAGCCGTTTTGGGATATAACGGAACCGCCTGGGAGTATGGATATTCCATAATAGCCGCAGCGGTATGCCTTCTGGTGGGTCTAGCGCTATTTAAGTGGAAGCAGGATGAATTTATCCTGCACATATAGTTTAGTATGGAAGAAGAATTAGAAAAAAAACCGGATCCAAAAAAGAAAAAAAAATTCAAGCCGCTTCCCGACCTTTCCACCAATATTCCCGCAGTGGAGGTGAAGCATGTCTCCATGAAGTTTAATCTCTCTTCGGAGAAGAATGATACCCTGAAAGAATTTTTTATAAAATTCATAAAAAGGGAGCTTCATTATGATGAGTTTTGGGCGTTAAAGGACATTAATTTCACGCTTTACAAGGGAGACAGGCTGGGCATACTGGGATTAAACGGTGCAGGAAAAAGCACTCTCCTTAAGGCGATAGCGGGTGTCTACAAACCCACTGAGGGAAAGGTCAGGCGCCATGGAGTGATAGCCCCGCTTTTGGAGCTGGGGGCAGGATTTGACCAACAGTACACGGCGAGGGAAAACATCTATCTATATGGAGCCGTATTGGGCTACAGAAAGGATTTCATCGAGGATAGGTTTGATGATATCATAGAATTTGCGGAGCTGGAGCGCTTCGTGGATGTACCCGTAAAAAATTTCTCATCGGGCATGAAATCAAGGCTGGGATTTGCCATCTGCACGGCGGTGGATCCCGATATACTGATATTGGATGAAGTGCTTTCCGTGGGAGACAGAAAGTTTCGAAAAAAAAGTGAAAAAAGAGTAAAAAACATGATGAAAAAGGGAGTGACGGTACTTTTTGTTTCCCACTCCATAGAACAGGTGAAGAGACTTTGCAACAAGGCCATGATATTGGAAGATGGGGAATTAAAACAGTATGGCAGGATGGAGGAGATAGTTCCCATTTATGAAAAGATGACAGAGTAAGATCACCTAAAAGGAATATGTGTATGAAAAAAATAATCATGATGATCCTCCTTGCATCGGGCCTCTTTGCGTCAGGCATTCTTGCTGAAGGAACGGGCGCAAATGCAGTGGCAGGGACAGGGGCAACTTCCGTGTGGGAAAATGAAACAAAGGTCTTAGAGATAGCAGATAAGATGCGCTGCGTGGTATCTTCAGGCGGAATGACACAGGGAAAGTCCGAGGTGGATTTCAAGGAGATCGAGGAGCTGGTAGGGGAGATAGACAATGAATATCAAGGGCTTTCATCCCCCGAAAAAAAAGAAATAAAAGATACCTATGAGGCATACAAAAACGCAAAGGACTCCATAGCGATAGCTGAAGGATATGAGGGTTATGATGGGGATCTAAGGGATGATGCCCCAAGCATACAGTATGAAAACAGCTACCGCTACAACAACGGCCAGCTGATAGAAGAGGCTCTGATGGACATAGATGAAGAAATCTGTGGTCTTTCGGATGGTATTGAAAGCAGTTCATCATCCGCGGATCAGGATTCTTTGAGCATCACCCACCTTAACATCCCAAAGGGATATTCGGGGGACCTTTCGGAACTTTGCGGATCTTTGGATTCTGATGTGGTGACAGTTTCCATTAAGGGAGCTTCGGCAAAGGGTGCCTACAAGTCTGATGAGCCTACCTCAGAGGGCGTAGATATCTCGAAATGGCAGGGGGTCATTGATTGGAGCAAGGTAAGCTCCCAGGGCGTAACTGATGCTGACGGAAACGCCCATGCCGTGGACTTTGTGATAATGAGGGTGGGGGCTACCACGGTCACGGGCACCACCTACAGCTACACCCAGGATGTGCGTTTTCTGGCAAATTCCCAGGGGTGCGAGCAGTACTCTATCCCATATGGGGTGTATTATTATTCCAAGGCCATTTCGGAGGATATAGCAGACGATGAGATAGAAAAAATAAAATCCTCCCTGGAGGGAAAGGACATATCTCTTCCCGTGTTTTATGACCTGGAGGATTCGTATATATCTTCAAATATTTCCGCGTCGAAGATATCTTCCCTTGCCACTTATTTTTGTTCCAAGATAAAGGATGCGGGCTATGTTCCCGGGATTTACGCAAATACATCCTGGTGGTATAGTTACTTAGATGACTTTGCGCAGGCAGATGAATCATCGGTACACTGGGTGGCGCAGTATGCTTCCTACTGTGCGTATGGAGATGAGGAGGCGGCTTTGGCCTATGGCAAGAGCTGGTCTGTCTACAAGGATTACCACCGTTATGAGGTGTGGCAGTACTCAAGCTCCGGGAAGGCTGCTTGGACAAATAACGGGGCAGGAGGCGCCATAGACCTAAATTATTGGTATGGGGAGCTTTCTGTAAAGCTGGATACCCCGGTGATGAAGGGCGCGTCAAAGACATCTTCAGGCATTAAGATTACCTGGAATCAGTTAGAGGGTGCTACCGGATATAATGTATACAGGAAGACAAACGGCATATCCACATGGACGAAGATAAAGACCATATCCAAGGGGACAAAGACCAGTTATACCGATAAATCTGTTTCTTCCGGAAACACCTATTCATACACGATAAAGGGCAAAAATACCGTAAATACATCAGAATACGCAAAGCAGATAACGGTCACCTTCCCCAAGGCGTCAAATAAAAAGAACGGCATGAAGCTGACCTGGGGGACGGCAGATGGGGCTGCGGGATATACAGTCTACAGGAGGGGAGACGAACTTGATGAATGGACATATCTTGCCACGACCTCATCTACCGCTTATGTGGATACATCGGCCCAAAGAGGGATGCCTTATTACTACAAGGTAGAGCCTGACGGGACGGATGGTACATATTTCGCGGTGTCATCAGACCTTACCTACAGGGTGAAGAGCGTTGTCGTTAAATCCTTAACGAACCCTAAGTCAAGGGCCGTCAAGTTAAAATGGAAAAAGAGCGTGATAGCTACGGGATATGAGATACAGTACACTAAAAAAACCTCTTTTTCCGGGGCATCCAAGATAGACATACCGTCAAGGACGACAAACAAAAAGACCATCACTTCCCTTACGAAGGGGGCCACCTACAGACTGAGGATAAGGGGGTATTATACGGTAGACGGGGTAAAGTATTACTCTGCCTGGACAGGTGCATGGACGATAGAAAACATTAATTAAACACGGAGGTGAAAATGAATGAAGGTGAAAGTGTCAGCTGTTGTACAGTTTCATAACAGCCAGGAATTTGTTCCGAGACTGATGGACAGCATATTGCACATGGGATTTCCCGAGGTGGAGGTGGTATGTGTAGACAGGGGGTCTGAGGATGCCACGGTTCCCATGATACACGAATACATGCACTCTATGCCAAACAGGGTACAGCTCATAGAGGAAAAAGAAATAAGCGTCCTGGCAGCGCTTAACATAGGGCTTGATTGCGCCAAGGGTGAGTATGTGCATTTCATAAAGCCCACGGATGAGGTGCTTGATTTTGCCTATGAGGTCATTTATTCAAAAATGCTAAAATATGACCTGGATGTGATCAGGGTAAGCGGTATAGTCTTAGACCCCAGGGACGATAAGACCGTGGGTCTTCCTGATTTTTCCCTTGCACATATGCCTGATGAGGCTTTCCTTAAGCTATGGGACCTTTCCCCCGAAAGCCACAGGTTAGACCGCATTCCCGACCAGAGGCTTTGCATCTACAGAAGGAAATTTTTGGAGGAAAATAACATTTCTTTCCCGGCGGACAGCTATTTCGGGGAAAGGATATTCATCCTGCGCTCAATACTTTTGGCGCGGCGCTTTATGATCTCACAGGACAGGGTGCTTTTGGACAGGATGGATCTGCAGCCCATGGTTACAGATACCTTTATCGAGGATGCGATAGACGGCCTTAAGATATTTAAGAACACCATGGACAGCTTTGACTTGGAAGAAAGGGCGAGGCTGCGCCTCATTGAGGATGAGTTTTTTGGGCTTTGCGACTACCTGCAGCATGTGGCTACCACCGACATGATGAAAAAGGAGGATGGGGAAATAAGGGAATTTATCTTATCCTGGGAGGATTCCATAAAGGACACCCTCCTTGCCCATTATGAAAAATCCATCGAAGAGATGGGGGAAAAGGGACTCCTTAAACACGAGGTAATAGAAAAGAAAGTATTCTACCAGGAGATTCCAAACCCCAAAGTTTCTGTCATCATGCCATCGATGCATGAAGAAGACAGGATAAACTTTACATTAAAGACCTTAAGCATGCAGACCCTCGAAGACATAGAAATAATCCTCATAGACGTTGGATCACGGGATGCGACGGTTCCCATCATGAGGGAGTATGCCGCGGTGGATGAGAGGTTTCAGGTCATAGTCCTTGATGGTTTTACCAGGAGGGAGGCTGTTTCCTTTGGCGAAAAGGTGGCAAGGGGAGAGTATCTTGTGACGGTGGATGTCTTGGATGAATTAAATGAAGATACGTTGAAAGAGATGTATGAAGAAAGGTCGGGAGAGAGACTTTTCTTCAGAAAGAACAAAAGGGTAGGTTAAGATGTCAGGGAATATGTCCAGGGTCAAAAAAAGGCGCAGGAACAAGCTGATCTTTTTCATACTGGAGATCGTAATCTTTATAGTGCTTCTTGGCGCGCTTTTTATATGGCACAAGGCAGGACAGCTCGGAGGACTTGATAAATTAAACCCTGAAAACCTGGGCCGGAGTGATGAACTGGACGAGGATCTTCTGGAAGATTACGTGAGCATTGCCATCTTTGGGCTTGACAACCGCACGATGGGAAACCTTTCATCAGGAAACAGCGATGTAATAATGGTAGCAACCATTGACAACAAAAATTCACAGATAAAGCTCACATCGGTTTACCGTGATACCCTCCTTGCGCAGCAGAAAGAAGAGGACGGAGAGTACCGCTACAGAAAGGCCAATGCGGCATTTTCGGAAGGTGGGGCTCAGGAAGCCGTAAGGATGCTCAATAAAAACATGGACTTAGATATTACCGACTATGTGACTGTGGATTTTAAGGCCCTGGTGGATGCGGTAGATGCCGTGGGCGGTATTGAGATGGAGATAAACGATGCGGAGGCCGGGCTTATAAACAAATATATTGACGAGCTGCAGCAGTGGACCGGTACATCCTCTTCACACCTTGACGGGGCGGGAACATATGAGATGGACGGTGTCCAGGCCACGGCATACTGCAGGATCAGGAAGACCGCGCTTGGGGACTTTGGAAGGGCCCAAAGGCAAAGAAAGGTATTGGCGGCACTTTTTAAGAAGGTAAAAAGCTCCGGACTTTCGACATTGAACAAGGTGTTTGATGCGGTATCGGATGAAATAGCCTCCACCTTGAGCGGCACCGAGATAATAGGACTTGGGGCAAAGTGCATTACCTACGATGTGGGAAAGACGGCGGGCTTTCCGTATGACCTATACACCCACGAATATTCGGGAATAGGGAGCGTGGATGTGCCATGCACCCTTGAGAGCAATGTAAAGGAATTTTATTCATTGATCTATAATGAGGATGACTATGAGCCATCATCAGATGTATCACAGATCAGTCAATACATCCAGTCATATACGGGTACGGATGAAACTTCCGCGGCGGATTACAATATAGAAGACGACGGGGTATCCGACGCGGAGGATGAAGACGGGGAAGAAGACGAATAAGCAGCTGCTTTGGCAGTTACAGGGATGAAAAAGAGCAGGTATTATGTGCGGAATAGTAGGTTACATAGGGGGGAGCGAGGCTGCTCCCATACTTTTGGATGGTCTTTCCAAATTAGAATACAGGGGCTATGATTCGGCGGGTATTGCCGTCTTTGACGGAAAGGAAAT
>CAJOPH010000070.1 GCA_905236805.1 uncultured Eubacterium sp.
AAAGATGTTAATAAAGATGTTAATTCCGGAGGCTTATCATGAACATGAAAAATATTTTCCATCCAACCGTTTTTTCGATGATCCTTAAAAAATACCTTGTGGGGTGGGCGATGCTTTTGGTATTCGAGCTCTTTGCCCTGCCGTTTTCGATGTCGAGGACGCTTTTGACGGGAGCTTCATTGACAGATAATGTCCTGGAAAGCTTATGCTTCCCCATTTTTCCCTTTGTGGGAGGGATCATGGCCGCCATATTTTCCTTCAGGTACATCATGGAAAAGGATGCCCAAACGGCCATGCATGTCCTTCCCGTAAAGAAGGGGACGCTTTTTACAAGCTCATGCTTATCGGGCTTTTTCATACTGATAATGATAGAATTTATTACTGCGGTGTTAGGCCTTATCGTGGGAGTGAGGGATGATGGGTTCTTCATACCGGTAATAGTGTGGTGGTTTCTGTTCCGCCTTCTGGAAATAGTGTTCTTTTATTCTTTGGCGGTGCTATGCAATGTTTTTGCGGGAAGGTCGGCTGCGGCCTTTGCCTTTTACATGATATGGAACTTCTTTTTTGCGGGAGTTTTTTTGGTCTTGGGAGTCCTTTTGGAAATCTCGGTCTTTGGATATACCTCATCCGGAAACCTTAATTCCCTCGCCATTAACCTTTCCCCTTTATTGGGAATCTTCGAACATGTAAATGGATATACCACTATTTCCGATAATGAAGTATCCGCCATAACGGGCGTAGAGGTTCATGGAACAGGGTATGTGGCGATCTGCGCCGTAATAGGTATACTTCTTTTAATAGCCGCCTATTTTTCGTACAAGATACGTCCCAATGAATCCGCCCGTGATGTGGTATCGATATTTTTCGCAAAGCCCATGTTTCTTTACGGGATGGGAATCTTCGGGGGGCTTTGCGGAGGTTTTTTGGTCTATACGTTTTTCTATGGATATACGATTGGCAACGAATACGGATTAAGCGGTGTCTTGTTTATAATGATGCTGATAGTGTCGATAATATGCTTTATGGCAGCGCAGATGATCCTTAAAAGAACCTGGCGTCTAAAGCCAAAAAATCTCATCGGGGCTTTTGGGAGCGTGGCTGTCATTGCGATAGTCGTGGGTTTATTTAAATTTGACGCTTTCGGGTTTGTCTCCTATCTGCCTCTTCAGGATAAAGTATCCTCGGTCTATATAGATTTTTCTACAAACGGAGGAATGGATATACACGTAGAAAGCGATGACCCCGAGGTGATAGAAGAGGCAATTGGCCTCCATTCCTCCATAATAGAAAACGAGGGATATATAAAGGAAAATACTAAGGCAAATCACTATACGGATGGAGACGAAAGCTATGTGTTTTTCGAGGGGACCATCTCCTACATTGCAAAGAATGGGAAAAATACCGCAAGGAATTACTATATCTACCTGGATGAGGATGATTTCAATGTGGAAGGAACCCTGGAGTGGCAGGTCAAAGAATTTATCACGGATAAAAAGGTCTTAGACCTTGCTGTTTCCTACTATACGGACAGAGATGACATCGGAAACGTAAGCTACTACAAAAACACCGATGATGGGAGCGAACAGGAATATCAATTTTCTTCAGCAGAATACGAAAAACTATTTGACGCCCTGAAAAAAGATGTGAATGCCGACCCCCTGCCGTTTTTCTTTTACCTGGAAAATACCTCTTACGAGGAAGGGGATATAAATGAGGATACGGATTTCGATACCATGTATATAATGGTGCCTTCCGAGGCAAAGAATCTAAAGGAATTTATCGAAAAGACGGTCAGTTAAATGAGGAGGGCTGTGTCAATCCATGGTTGGCGCAGTTTTTCTTTTTGTCCTTGAAATCGGCCCCCTTTTATGGTAAGATAATACTTGGAAACTATAGAACAATAAAGGAGGCAGATTATACGGTTCAACAATATATTGTGACAGGTATGAGCTGCGCAGCCTGTCAGGCACATGTGGAAAAAGCGGTCGCAAAGGTTAAGGGTGTTGATGAGGTTACGGTTTCGCTTCTTACGAACGTAATGTCTGTTAAAGGCAGGGCGTCTCTTGAAGATGTGATCTGTGCCGTTGAGAAGGCAGGATACGGCGCAAAGCCAAAAGGCAAAAGCCGGGAGGAAATAGGCAATGTTCCAATCAGCGAAAAGCTTGCCGCGGAGGAAGATGCGCTCAAAGACCGTGAAACACCCGAGCTTAAAAAGCGTCTTTTCCGGTCGGTTTTGTGGCTGATCGTCATGATGTATATCACCATGGGTCATAATATGCTTGGGTGGCCGGTGCCTTTTTGGCTTTCGCACAATTACCTGGGCCTTACATTGACTCAGATGATCATCGCCTTGATCGTGATTGCCATAAATAAGGATCTTTTTACATCGGGGTTCAAAGGGATCATCCGACTTTCCCCGAATATGGATGCGTTGGTGGCGCTGGGTTCATCGGTATCTTTTGCATGGTCTTTGTATGTATTCTACAAGATGACGGTGATGATCAAAGCAGGCGTTCCCAACATGGAGCTTGAAAACGTATATCACGACCGGCTCTATTTTGAGACGGCGGCAATGATCCCGGCGTTTATCACGGTGGGAAAAATGCTGGAGGCCATATCCAAGGGACGCACAACAGATGCCCTCAAAGACCTGCTTCGCATGGCGCCCAAAACCGCAGTTGTGGAGCGGGAAGGGCAACGGCTTGAAGTCGGCATTGACAAGGTGCAGATAGGGGATATCTTTGTGGTAAAGCCGGGTGAGTCCATCCCCGCAGATGGGGTCATCATCGAGGGAAAAACATCGGTGGATGAGTCTGCGCTTACGGGAGAGTCTATCCCTGTGGATAAGGAAGAAGGTGATACGGTATCAGCCGCGACCATGAATCAGTTTGGCTTTATCAGGGCACGTGTGACGAGGGTAGGAGAGGATACATTATTTTCGCAGATCATCCAAATGGTATCCGATGCGGCCGCGACAAAGGCGCCCATCGCCAGGATTGCAGACCGGGTATCGGGGATATTTGTTCCTTCCGTAATGTGCATTGCCGCCGTTGTGTTTGCGGGGTGGATGATTGCCGGATGGCCTGTTACCTACTCCTTGGAAAGGGCCATTGCGGTGCTTGTCGTATCGTGTCCTTGTGCCCTTGGGCTGGCGACCCCGGTAGCCATTATGGTAGGAAACGGAATGGGCGCGAAAAACGGCATCCTTTTCAAGAACTCCAAGGCGCTTGAGAGAGCAGGGGGCATTCAGATTGCGGTGCTGGACAAAACCGGTACTATCACCGAGGGGAGGCCTGTCGTAACCGATGTGATCCCTGCCGGCGAGGCGGCGGAGGAAGATCTGCTTAAGGCGGCTTATTCCCTGGAGCTAAGATCGGAACACCCCCTGGCAAAAGCCATCGTCTCTTACGGTAAAAAGAAGAAGCTTGTGGCATACGATGTGTCGGATTTTGAAGCTCTTTCAGGGAATGGACTAAAGGGAAAAATCGATGGGGAGCTTTATCACGCAGGTTCGGGCAGATTCATCGGGGAGTATGTGTCCATCGGAGAGGATCTTAAGGCTTCCTCAGACAGGCTTTCCGCAAAGGGCAAAACACCCCTGTATTTTGAAAAAGCCGGAAAGCTTCTTGGAATCATCGCCGTAAGTGATGTGATAAAGGAAGATTCCGCAAGAGCCGTTAAAGAACTTAAGGCGCAGGGGATAGATGTCATAATGCTGACCGGTGATAATGAAAAAACGGCCGGGGCAATCGGAGAATCCGCCGGCGTAGACAAGGTCATCTCCGGGGTGCTTCCGGAGGGAAAAGAAGCCGTAATACGTAACCTTATGACCCGGGGCAAAGTTGCCATGGTCGGTGACGGCATTAACGATGCCCCCGCGCTTACCCGGGCAGACATAGGCATCGCCATCGGGGCGGGCACGGACGTTGCTATTGATTGTGCGGATATTGTACTTATGAATTCGAAGCTTACCGATGTTTCCGCGGCAATAAGGCTTTCAAGGGCAACCCTCAGAAATATCCATGAAAATCTCTTCTGGGCATTTGCCTACAATGCGACCCTCATCCCAATGGCCGCGGGGCTCTACCCCGGTATCGAGATGAACCCCATGTGGGGTGCGGCGGCCATGGCGTTTTCGTCATTTACCGTATGCATGAATGCCCTAAGACTTAACCTTTTTAAAGTTCATGATGCATCGAAAGACAGGCCCCTTAGGCAGTGTATCAGATCAATGAAAGGAGAAAATGAACCCATGAAAGAAACGACCATATTGGTAAACGGAATGATGTGCCCTAATTGTGAAAAGCATGTAAAGAAGGCCTTGGAGGGTCTGGGAGGGATAATTGAGGCGACTTGTGACCATACAAAAGACATGGTAGTGGTAAAGCATGATGGACCTCTGGATGAAGAAGCCATGAAGGCAGCGGTTGCCGATGCCGGATACGAGTTTGGAGGGCTTGCGTAGCGTCCGGGTATATCGGGCCGGACCCCGTTACTGAAAAACCCCTTGCTTTTTTTTATGGTTTGTGGTATGATATGTGTTCGTGGTTATATTTATTCCTTGCTCACCGCATGGTGGGCCACTAGTCCGTAAGGAGGATTTTGGATGAATCAGTATGAATTGTGCCTTGTTCTTGACTCTAAGATATCAGATGAGGACAGGGCGGGGACGCTTGATCAGGCAAAGGCTGTCATCGAGCGTTTCGAAGGCCGGATAAAGGATGTGGATGAGTGGGGCAAGAAGAGACTTGCCTACGAAATCCAGAAGATGTGGGAGGGATATTATTACTTTATCCATTTCGACGCGGTGCCCGGGGCGCCTGCAGAGATAGAAGCCCGCATGCGCATCATGGACAATGTTCTCAGGTACCTTATCGTCAGGGACGAGGGGAATCAGGTGCCGAGGGAAGCTCAGGCGGAGGAAAATAACGAAGAGCCTGCTGTTCCCGAAGAGGCATAGAAAGGACATAATCTATGAATAAAGTCACATTGATCGGAAGGCTTACCAGAGACCCGGACATCAGGTATTCACAGGCGGCAGAGCCCTTGTGCATAGCCAGGTATACATTGGCTGTGGACAGGCGTTTCAAAAAGGACCAGGATCAGAGCGCGGATTTTATTTCCTGCGTGGCCTTTGGAAGACAGGGGGAGTTTGCCGAAAAGTACCTGCACCAGGGCATGAAGATAGCGGTGAACGGGCGTATACAGACCGGCTCGTACACGAACAAAGAGGGCCAGAAGGTCTATACGACGGAGGTGGTCATAGAAGACCACGAGTTTGTAGAAAGCAAGGCGGCATCGGAGGCGTCCAGGGACTCATCCCAGGGCAGTCCCACCTTCCAGGGGGGATCTTCTTCGGGTGGGGAGTCTGCGCCCGACGGCTTCATGAATATTCCGGAAGGGATAGAGGAGGAGCTGCCTTTCAGTTAAGGAGGAATACATGGCTTATAACAGGACTGACCGCCCCAGGCGGGGAGGACACAGGCGCAGGAAGGTCTGCGTGTTCTGTGGGAAGGACAATGTCATCGATTATAAGGATTCGGCAAAGCTTAAGAAATACGTTTCCGAAAGGGGAAAGATTCTTCCCCGCAGGATTACAGGGAATTGCGCAAAGCATCAGAGGGAGCTGACCAGTGCCATAAAGCGCGCCCGTCACGTAGCGCTCATGCCATATGTAGCAGAATAAAAAAAGGATAAAATATACCACATGGGCTGCAGACGTAAAAGCTGCAGCCCTTTGCCGTTCTTACACACAAAATCAGGATTTAATAAATGAATCAGGACATCAAATTTAAAAAAACGGCCAAATGGCTGTTCACAGGCCCCATTGTATTGTGTTTGGTGGCGGCCCTTTTGTCCCTGGGCATGTTTTTTTGGGATTTTTGGGCAGGATTGGGATGCCTATGCCTTTCCCTGATCCTTGGGGGATTCCAGTGTATCCTCTACATCAGGGGAAAGGAATCCATTAGGAACGAGATATACCATTTGGATGGATTTTTCAGGAGGATGGAAAGATCGCTCCTGGAAGATCTGCATATACCCTACGCGGTATTGGAGACCGACGGAAGGATTCTCTGGATGAACAGATCATTCAGGGATCTTACGGGAAAGGAGGAGTATTACCATAAGTCCGTGGCGGGGATTTTTCCCTCCCTGACGAAGGAGTTTTTGGGTAAGGTCGGGACGGACGCCCGGATGATAGTCGACTACTCCAAAAAATCATACCGGATCATCATTCACAAGGAACACATTCCCAAATACATGGGAGAGTCATTAGAGACCGTGGGAGAGGAAGGGGGTTTAGCAAAAGATGTGCTGTCCATACTCCTTATTGACGCATCCAGGCAGATAATGTTTGAGGAGATGTACAGAAAGGAGAAGATGTCCGTTGCCCTCATATACATCGACAATTTCGATGAGGTGACAGAGCACATGGAGGAGGTAAAGGCCTCACTTTTAAGGGCTTTGGTGGACAGGAAGGTCAGCCGGTATTTCACGGGCGATAATGCCATAGTAAAGCGCTTTGATGAGGACAAATACCTGGTCATCTTCAAACAGGAAAACCTAAAGGCATACAAGGAAAACAAATTTTCCCTGCTGGAGACCATGAAGGATGTTCAGGTAGGAAACGATATGGACGTGACCTTAAGCATTGGGATAGGCGCAATGGCCGAAAGCTACAAGACGAATTATGAGGACGCAAGGGCCGCCCTGGATCTTGCTTTGGGCAGGGGGGGAGATCAGGTCGTAGTCAAGGAAAATGACGACATTTCGTATTTCGGCGGATCTACCAGGCAGGTAGACAGGTCCACCCGCGTAAAGGCCAGGGTAAAGGCCAGGGCGCTCTTTGAGGTGATGTCCCAGTGTGACAATGTCCTTATCATGGGTCATCATATAGGTGATGTGGATTCTTTCGGGGCATCCATAGGAATATACCGCGCAGCTACCACCATAGGAAAAAGGGCCCAGATAGTAATAGACGAGATTACCAGCTCCATACGCCCCATGAAGGAGAAATTCACCCCCGAATATGATTACCCGACCGACATGTTCTTGGATCCCCAGGAGGCTATAGAGCTGGTCACTCCCAACACGATGGTGATGGTCGTGGACGTAAACAGGCCATCCTATACCGAGTGCCCCAAGCTTTTGGAGCCGGGAAAGACCGTGGTGGTCTTTGACCACCACAGGCATGGTTCTGATACCATAAAGGGTGCCGCCCTTTCATACATAGAGCCCTATGCCTCATCCACCTGCGAGATGGTCACGGAAGTGCTCCAATATTTCAGTGAGGATTTGAAGATTACGCTCCACGAAGCCGACTGCATCTATGCGGGGATTATCATAGACACCAATAATTTCATGACAAAGACGGGGGTGCGTACCTTTGAGGCCGCAGCCTACCTGAGGCGTTCGGGGGCTGACGTGACCCGTGTCAGGAAGATGCTTCAAAATGACATGGACTCCTACAAGGCCAGGGCAGAGACCGTGAGGGATGCGGAAGTATACAGGGGTGTTTTCGCAATATCGCACTTTCCCGCAGCCAGGGTGGAGAGTCCGACCGTGGCGGGGGCACAGGCTGCCAATGAACTGTTAAACATCATAGGCATAAAGGCCTCATTCGTCCTTACGGCCTTTCAGAACAGGATTTACATATCCTCGCGTTCCATCGATGAAATAGATGTCCAGGCCATCATGGCAAGGCTTGGGGGAGGGGGACATGTGAATGTGGCGGGAGCCCAGATGGAGGATACCACCACGGCGGAGGCCACTTTGAAGATCAAGGAAACGCTCGATCAGATGATTGAAGATGGGGAGATTAAAATATAATGAAGATTATACTTTTAGAAGATATTAAGACTTTGGGAAAAAAAGGCGATGTGGCTGAGGTGGCAGACGGCTACGGCAGGAGCCTCATCAAGAAAAAGCAGGCCAAGGAGGGAACCAAACAAAACCTAAACGACCTGAAGCTCCAAAAGAAAAATGACGAAAAAATAGAGGAGGGAAAGCTCCAGGAGGCGATAGCCCTGGGAGATAGCTTAAGGGGAAAGTCCATTACCATACCCATGAAGGCGGGAGGTGACGGAAAGACCTTTGGGTCCGTTTCTACAAAGGAGATAGCGGAGGAAATAGAAAAGCAGCTCGGGGCAAAGGTAGACAAAAAAAAGATAACGGTGAATGAGGCCGTCAAATCCCTGGGCACCTATGAGGTGAAGATAAAGCTTCACAGGCAGGTTACCACAGCCATAAACCTTAAAGTCGTGGAGATGTCCTGATGGATCCCGCAGAATCAGTAAACAAAAGAACCCTTCCTTCCTCCCGTGCCGCCGAGATGTCTTTGGTGGGAGCCATGATATTGGATCCGGAGCAGATAATCCGGGCGAATGAATACGTGAGGGGGTCTGATTTTTATTACCGCCAGTATGGCGAGGTGTTCGAGATCCTCACAGAGCTCTACAACCTGGGAGAGGCTATAGATCCTGTTACCATCATAGAGAAGATGAAGGAAAAAGAACTTCCTCCCGAGATATGCTCGCCTGAATTCCTTTCCGGGGCGGTCCGTGAGGTTCCATCCTCGGACAATGCGCCCTCATACGCAAAGATAATCAGGGAAAAGGCATCCCTGCGTAAGCTGATAAAGATCTGCGAGGGGATTTCCAATGACTGTTATGAGGATGTCAAGGAATTCGAGGCCATCATGGAGTCCTCCGAGAAGCAGATATTCGACCTTTCCCAAAACAGGCTCCAGAGCGATTATATGGACATCAGGGATATCATACTGAGCGTGGTGGATTCCATAGAGAGGGCATCCAGAAATAAAGGAAAGGTGACGGGTCTTGCCACGGGATTTACGGACCTTGACCACAAGACCCTTGGATTCCAGAAGTCTGACCTCATCATCATAGCGGCAAGGCCTTCCATGGGAAAGACTGCCTTCGCCCTGAATGTGGCGCAATACGTGGTGGGAAGGCTAAACGAGGCGGTGGCCATATTTTCCCTGGAGATGTCCAAGGAGCTTTTGGCCCAAAGGCTTCTTGCCATGGAATCAAGGCTCGATTCCCACGCCCTGCGCAGCGGTGAGCTGAGGGATGATGAGTGGGACCAGCTCATAGAAGGAGCCTCCGTCATAGGCAATTCAAAGCTCATCATAGACGATACGCCCGCCATATCCGTATCCGCCCTGATGTCAAAGGCCAGAAGGTACAAGCTGGAAAAAGACATAAAGCTGGTCATGATAGACTACCTGCAGCTCATGACGTCCGGGGGGCGTTCGGAATCCAGGCAGAATGAGATATCGGAGATATCAAGGGGCCTAAAGGCCCTTGCCAGGGACCTGGAGGTACCCGTGGTCGCTCTTTCCCAGCTGGCGAGAACCGTGGAAAAAAGGGATGACAAGCGTCCCATGCTTTCAGACCTAAGGGAATCAGGGGCGATAGAGCAGGATGCGGACGTGGTAATGTTCCTCTATCGCGATGAATACTACAATCCCGATACGGAAGATAAGAACATGGCCGAACTCATCATAGGAAAGCAGAGAAATGGTCCCACCGGGAAGATATTTCTCACATGGCTTCCCCAGTACACGAAGTTCCAGAACATGGAGTACAGAAGCTGAATATCATAGGAGATACTGTCCATGCCCGTAGCTTTGGCTTTGAAAAATTTATCGGTGGCCATCACCGCCCTCATCTTCAACCTGGTCCTGATATGGACGTATAGGGGATATAAGGAAGGCAGGCGTATGCGCAACTGGCGCTACAGGGAGATTCTATACGGCGTTGCCATGGCAAATGCCGTTGCCTGCGTTTCGTATTTTTTGCGGCATGCGGATGTTGCGCATGGGTTATTGCCGGTGGGGGCCGTGTTTTACGTATTGATCTTCCTTTGCAATGTGTACGTGGCATATTATTTCTACATGTACGTGATCAGCTACTTCGGGGGAGATGTGGGGGATAATACCCCAAAACACAGGATAGACAAGGTGATATTGAATGTGGCATCCGTAATTATCCTTTCGGTCATGCCGTACATGGTATACAGGCAGCTGGGGATGAAGGAGGCCGCCACCTTGCCCATTTGGTTTTATTTTCCCATAGCCTATCTAATTGAGCTGTATTTTGTCGTATGCGCGGCGGTGCACTTCACAAAGAACAGGGCGCAGCTTCCCGAAAGGGATCAGGGCACCCTGATAGGGGGATTTGCCCTGACCATAGGCTTCATATTGTTTGAGATCATCAATCCTACGGGGATGGTAATGAGCCACCTGGGGGCTACCCTGGGACTTATGATGTTTTTCATAGGGGCGGAGTCACCCGACTACTACAGGCTCATTGACACCATGGATGAGCTGGAGAGGGCAAAGGATGACGCGGATGAGGCAAACAGGACGAAGTCTGATTTTTTGGCTTCGATGTCCCATGAGATCCGTACCCCCATAAATGCCGTGATAGGCATGAACGAGATGATACTCAGGGAATGCAAGGATGTCGTCATAGTGGGCTATGCCAGGAACGTGGAGAGCGCCGGGAAGAACCTTTTGTCCATCATAAATGATATTTTGGATTTTTCCAAGATAGAGGCGGGGAAGATGGAGCTGTCTGAGGGGAATTACTCGCTCTCTTCGGTATTAAATGATGTGACAAACATGATAGTATTCCAGGCAAAGTCAAAGGGTCTTTCATTTGACGCCCAGGTAGACCCCGAGCTTCCGGACATACTTTACGGGGATTCGGTGAGGATCAGGCAGGTAATAGTCAATATTCTCACCAATGCAGTCAAATACACTAAGAAAGGCTATGTCAATCTTTCCGTGAATGGCGAGATAAAGGATTACAGGGGAGCCAGGAGCGTGATTTTATTCGTTGCCGTAAAGGACTCCGGGATAGGCATCCGGGAAGACGACAAAGACAAGCTTTTCAACGTCTTTGAGAGGGTTGACCTTCAAAAGACCAATAACATCGAGGGAACGGGGCTGGGGCTTGCCATCACCAGGCAGCTTCTTACCATGATGGGGGGGAAGATCACCGTGGATTCCGTATACGGAAAGGGTTCGACCTTTACCATCACCGTCCCGCAGCTCATAATGAAGGATGAGCCCATAGGTGATTTTGAGGAGAAATTCAAATCATCATTTAGTAATCTCAAAGAGTACCATGAGACATTCAGGGCACCCGATGCGCATATTTTGGTCGTGGACGACATGCCCATGAATCTGACCGTAGTGCAGGGGCTTCTGAAAAAGACGGAGGTGAAGATAGATACCGCGGTAAGCGGCATAGAGGCCCTGTCGCTTACCGGGGAAAGGCAATACGACCTCATCCTCCTTGACCAGAGGATGCCCCATATGGACGGGACTGAGGCTTTGGAGAAGATGAGGGAGCAGGAGGACGGAAAGAATATCGAGACGCCCGTCATATGCCTGACCGCGGATGCGGTATCAGGTGCCAGGGAGAGGTATATGAACATGGGCTTTACGGATTACCTGACAAAGCCCGTTGAGGGATATGCCATAGAGGCAACACTCATGAAGTACTTGCCGCCCGGAAAGGTCATGAAGAAGGTCATATTAAAAGACCCCGAAGAGGCAGTATCCGGCATCAGCATGAAGGATATGTCCCCGCTGGAGGAATTTTATTTTAAGGCAGAGGCGTTAAACTATGGGGAGGCCATGCGTTTCCAGGAGGATGAGGCCCTGCTCCAGGAGACGCTTCGCCAGTTCCTTGATACCATTGAGGAAAATGCCGGGCAAATAGAAAAATACCTAGGCGACGCGAATTACCGGGATTACACCACGAAGGTCCATGCATTAAAGACTGCCGCACGCCTCATAGGCGCCGGAGACCTTTCGGCCATGGCCATGGAGCTCGAGGAAAAGGGAAACCTGGCACAGGAGGGGTATGAAAAGGCGATAACAGACGTAAATAACCAGACACCGGGGCTCATTGAGCATTATAGGGCCCTTAAGCCTGTGATAGATACCTACTTCGAAGAGGACATCGAAATAGAAAAGATTCCCATGCCGGATGGGCGCATGGAGGAATTTTTCGAGGTAGCCGCAATGTATGTCGAGACCTTCGACTATGACAGCATGGAGGAGCTTTTGAGGGATGTGGACAGGTACATCATCCCTGAAGAATATGCGGAAAAAATAGCCCGTATGAAGAAGGCTTTGGCAAATGCTGACTGGGATCAGATAGGAGGAGAGATTTATGGAGATGAGAAAGTGCCCGATGGGACATTACTATGACGCATCAGTGCACCAGGCGTGCCCGTATTGCCAGGCACCTCAGGGAGGTTATGGGAACCAGGGTTCTTACCAGGGCGGATATGCGCAGCCGGGGCCGGGTCCTTCTCCCACCATGCCGGTGGGCGCGCAGGGCGATATTTCCAAGACCATGCCCCTTATGAATGAGCAGACAGGTACCACCGATACGGGAAAGACGGTGGCGATGTTTGAGACTTCCGAGGGCGTAAGCCCCGTCACGGGATGGCTGGTAAAGACAAATGGCAAGTCAAAGGGAAAGGATTACCGTATCCATGCCGACCACAATTACATAGGCAGGGGCAGGAAAAATGATATCGTGATAGACGATGACGAGACCATCTCCAGGGAAAAGCATGCCGTTCTTTCATACGATGACAGGGAGAGGGCCTTTTACCTGGCCAATGGTGAAGGAAAGAGTATGGTGAGGGTAAACGGAAAGGCGCTTTTGGAGCCCGTGACGCTTTCGGCCGGAGACAGGGTCCAGATAGGAAAGTCGGAATTTATTTTTCAGCCGTTCTGCGGGAAAGGCTTTACATGGGAAGAAAATTGAGCAATACTACGGATCTGGGGCTGTCTGCCATGTACGATGTGCCCATGCCTTATGAATCAGGACTTTCAGGCGGAAAGCTTCATTGGATAGGGGATAGGGAAGAGCAGCAGGATGCCTTTGGGATTTCAGATATCTCCGGGTACATGGAAAAGGGAATATTCCTCATCCTGGCAGACGGCATGGGCGGCATGGAGGGAGGAAGGATAGTAAGCTCTATGGCCGTCATGAGCTGTTTGGAGGACTTTGAATCCATTTCGGGTAAGATGGGCGAAGATATCATTGAGGACATGGTCTATCACGCAAACGAAAGGGTCATTGACCATATGCAAAGGGAGTGCTTTTCGGGGGGATCCACCATCGTTTTGGCACAGGTCTTTAAGGACAGTGTCATATGGGCATCGGCAGGGGACTCAAGGCTCTACCATTACAGGAACAAGATCCTGACCCGGGTGACAAGGGACCACAACCTTGGCATGACATTGGACATGATGGCCAGGGAAGGGCGGATCACGGAGGAAGAGGCGAGGACCGACAAGGGAAGGGCGGCCCTTATCAGCTACCTTGGCAAAAAAAATAACCTCATCGTGGATACCGGAAAAATAGCCCTGGAAAAGGGAGACAAGATTCTTTTGTCCACCGATGGGGTGTTCGGGACACTTACGGATGAGGAGATGGAGGATGGTCTTTCATTCCCCGCGAAAAAAGCCATGATGAGGTATGAAATGCTGATCTCCACCAAAAGAAAGCCCGGGCAGGACAATTATACGGCGTTATGTATGGAGGTGCTATGAAGGGTGTTAAAAAATTAACGATCCTTGCTCTTTGTCTCCTTATGTGTTTGCAGGGATCCCTTAGGGTGATGGCAAAAGACTCCTGGGAGATATGGGCTCAGAATGTCACGGAGCGGGGTGATGACTGCGAGGTGCTTATCACACAAAGAAACGCGCCGGTTGAATCCGTATCCAAGATGGAGGCGTCATTTTCCCTGGATGGGAAGGAATATCCCGTCTCATCTTTGGAAAGCGCGGGGGAGCTGGGACTTTCTGCCGCATACATGTGTCTCGTTGACATATCAGGTTCCATGGATGAGGAGCGGATGAATTCCGTCAAGGAGTGCATCAAATACCTTACGGACGGAAAGAAAACGGATGACTATGTCTGCATCGTTACCGTGGGGGATGATGTGGATTCGTCAGGCTTTCTTAAAAACAAAAACAAAATAAAAAAAGAGATAAATAAGCTTGCCGTGACCACACAGGATACAAACCTCTACTATGCGGTATCGGAGGAGATGAAGGAGCTTTCCCAAAGAACGGAGCAGCTGAAGGCGATGCTTATTTTTTCCGATGGAGTGGATGAGCAAAATGACGGGCTGACCGAGGATGAGGCAGATAGCGCCATAGAGGATTCCGGGATACCTGTGTACACGGTGGGACTTTTGAAAAGCGGATATTCATCGTCTGACGAGGAGGGAGTAAAGGTTCTGGGAAGCTTTGCGAGAAAGTCACATGGGGGGATTCATTATACCCCTGCCATGGATGATCTTGGCATGGAGGATGTATATGAGGATATCAGGTCATCGCTGGACAATGAAATCCTCCTTACGGCATCCCCAAAGGAGCTAAATCCCGACAAGGATGCCTATGAGATGAATGTAACGCTAAGCGCCAAGGGAAAAAGCGTCCAAAGTACCATAAGTGTGTCATCAAACCGGCTGGCCGGGCTCTACAGCACCCAAAGCTCACAGGGTGTGGAAGAAGCGGAAGACGGCTCCGAAAAAGTGGGGGACATTAGGATGTTTGTGTGGCTTTTTGCCATAGGTCTTATAGCCCTTTTGGTCCTTGTCACAGCGATAGTCCTGATAAGAAATAATAATAAAAAGAACAAAATATCAGGTAAAGAATATGCGGGATATGGCCGGGATATGACAGAGCCGTCTAATAAAGAGCCATCCGGGGGAATCAGGGGATTTACCCTTACCCGCATAAAGGACGGCGTATCGTTTTCACATCCGTTGGTACAAAAGATTACCATGGGAAGGGGGGATGGATGCGGCATTACGCTGGCCGATGATGCGCTCTCTGAGGTTCACTGTACCTTCATGTATGACGGCTATGATATGGTGGTGAACGATACGTCCTCCAAAAACGGAACCTTCGTGAACGGAATCCCCGTGGTGGGGCAGATGCCGCTGAAGCCAAACGACATCCTTCTCATAGGGTCGTATGAGTACAAGGTGGCATGGTGATCGGTTAGTAAACATTAAAAAGGGAGTATGATCATTATGAAAAATTTGTTTAAGAAAATCACATCCTGCGCCCTTATCCTCCTGATGCTCTTTGGCGTCATTTTGGGGGCTTTTGGGACAGGTACTATGGAAGCTTACGCGGATTCTCCTACCGACGTCAGGGACTCCGTGGCGGTGGTATTGGAGCAGGTTAATATCACGGACGAATACGGGGATAATTATACTTACGAATGGTATGGGAGCTGTTTTTTCATCGGAAAGAGCAGGGAAAACCCCCAATACCTCGTCACAAATTATCATGTAATAGAGTATTATGTGCTCTACGGCGAGGGTCAGACCGTGTATGACTATGGTACTGTAAACAAAGCTTACCTCAGGGTGTATTTTAATTCCACGGACTATGTGGAGGCATACCCGGTAGCCTATGATGAGATAGCGGACGTTGCGGTATTGAAGCTGGACAAGGCTACGGATCAAAGGAAGCCCTTGAAGCTCATGGAGCCGTCAGAGTCCATGGTGGGAGATACCGTCTATGCCGTAGGCTACCCTTCCATCTCTGACAACACGAATACGGATGCGGTATCAAACTGGTCTTCCACCGATTCCTCGGTGACCAAGGGCGTGGTGAGCCGCCTCCTTACGCAGTCGGGGACGGGCGTTCATATGATAGAGACGGATACCGCCATAAAGAGCGGAAATTCCGGTGGACCCATGGTCACGGAGAAGGGAGCCGTGATCGGAATAAATGCGGCCTCTGTCGTTTCCAATGAGCTGGATGACGGTGTATTGTCCATGGAGGATGTAAACTATGCGATAAATGTGGACGAGGTCATAGATCTTCTTAAAAACAACAACGTACCCTATGAGACGGCAGGCGGGGGCATACAGGGAAATATCCTCATTGTCATCATTGCCGGAGCGTGTGCCCTCATCCTTATCGTGGTCCTTGTGATAGTTTTGGTATCCAAGGGAAAGAAAAACAAAAATCCAAAGGGTGGGGTAAGGATGCAGCAGAGGCCTCCCATGCAGGGAGCGCCCAATATGCAGGGACAGCCGGGAGGTATGCCCCAGGGTCAAAGACCTCCCATGCAAAACGCCCAGGGAAATCTTCTCATAAGGGGAGTAAGCGGTACCTTTACGGGAAGAAGCTTTGTGATAAACGGGGCCATCCGGTTCGGAAGGGCGCAAAATTCCCAGGTAGCCTTCCCTGATAACACAAAGGGTGTAAGCGGCACGCACTGTGAGGTGAGACTGGAAAATGGAAGGATAGCTCTGTATGACCTTAAGTCTTCCTACGGCACCTTCCTTTCAAACGGGGAAAGGATAGACCCTAACAGGCCGGCTTACCTGAATGTTGGGGATGAATTTTACCTGGCTGACAGAATGCAGAGGTTTAGGATTGAGAGAGGATAAGGTATGGATATTGGAAATTATTGTCCCAAGTGCATGAGCCTTATTCCGCAGGGAGGAGTATTTTGCCCATCCTGTGGCAAGAACTTAAACGAAAAGACCGAAGTAAAGCACCAGCTTGCGCCATTTTCCATCCTGCAGGGAAAGTATCTGATAGGGGAGGTCATGGGCGAGGGGGGATTTGGGATCACCTATATAGGCCTTGACCTGAACTTAAGGCTAAGGCTTGCGATAAAAGAATTTTATCCCAATGGATATGCCTACCGCGAAGGGGCTTCCACGACGAATGTCACCCTCTATGAAGGCAATGAAAAAAAGACCATAGAAAAGTGGAGGGATGGCTTCATAAAGGAAGCCCAGGCCCTTGCAAAGTGCCAGGGTCTCCCCGGGGTCGTGGGCGTGAGGGATTTTTTCCGGGAGAATGAAACGGCCTATATCGTTATGGAATACCTGGAAGGACAGACACTTAAATCCGTCTGCGAAGAGAGGGGAGGAAGGGTGGATCCTTCGTGGCTTTTGTCATCCATTTCCCCCGTGATGGAGGCTTTGGCGAAGGTTCACGACCTGGGGCTGATACACAGGGACATATCCCCCGATAACATCATGCTGATGCCTGACGGCGGCATGAAGCTTTTGGACTTTGGTGCGGCGAGGGAATATGCGGGGGGAGAGATACAAAAGTCCCTTTCCGTGATGTTAAAGCCCGGCTTTGCGCCCGAGGAACAGTACAGGACACATGGAAACCAGGGTCCCTGGACGGATATCTATGCGTTGGCGGGAACCATCTACAGGTGTATTACCGGCATAACTCCCCCTGAATCCATGGAGAGGATGAGGGAGGATACGCTGCAAAGGCCATCGACCGTGGGGGTATCTCTTGACCCCGGCTCCGAAGAAGCGCTGATGAAGGCTTTGGCGGTGTATGCGGAAAACAGGTACCATTCCATACCCGAATTCTATCAGGGACTCTATGGGGTGCCGATGACAGGGAGCGTTTCGGGAGGATATGAGTGGAAAATGCCCACTTCTCCTCAAATGAAAAGAAAGGGGCTTATCATAGCCTTAGCTTCCGTGGGTGCAGCCGTTTTGGCAGTGGCAGTCGTTTTGGTTTTGGTTTTGGGAAGCGGAAATAAGGAAGACTCACAGATTGCATCCTCCCAGGCTGCAAATACAGAAGACAGCGTCATTTCAGAGGATGACAACGTAGCAGAAAAAAATGACAATGATTCATCTTCCAATGAGGAAGATATTTCCGATGAAACAGAAGAAGAAAC
>CAJOPH010000071.1 GCA_905236805.1 uncultured Eubacterium sp.
ATAAGGAACTGCAGTTCCTTACTTGTAATTTTTGTATTTTTATGTTATACTCGTTGGCGAAATTATAGTAAACGCATTTATAGTGAAGATTACATATATGGGAGAGAACAGATATGGCTAAAGGAAGAGGCGGAATGAGGGGACCACAGATTCCCGGAAACATGAACAACCTCATGAAGCAGGCGCAGAAGATGCAGCGCCAGATGGAAGAGGCATCCAAGGAGATGGAAGAGACCGAGGTAAAGGCCTCATCCGGAGGAGGAGTCGTGGAGGTAACAGCCTCGGGGAAGAAGGAGATCGTCGGAATAAAGATAGATCCCGATGCGGTAGACCCTGATGACGTGGAGATGCTCGAGGATCTGGTGGTAGCCGCCGTAAATGAAGCCTTAAGGAAAGTGGACGAGATCTCCCAGGAAAAGATGGGAAAGCTCACGGGCGGGCTTTCGGGATTCCCGTTCTAAGCCATGGAATATTTTAGCAGGCAGTTTTCGGACATGGTGGAGGCTCTATCGCAGCTTCCCGGGATAGGGGCAAAGACCGCCCAGAGGCTCTCCTTCCACATCCTTTCCATGCCGAAGGAAGAGGTGGAGGCCATGACGGGGGCGATAAGCTCCGCCAGGGAAAATGTCAGGTACTGCGCCAAATGCCAGACCCTGACGGATGAGGATATCTGCCCCATATGCAAAAATCCGGCGAGGAATCACAGACAGATAATGGTCGTGGAGAATTCCAGGGATCTGGCAGCGTACGAAAAGACCGGAAAGTATGAAGGGGTTTACCACGTGCTCCACGGGGCGATATCCCCCATGAAGGGCATCTCGCCCGCGGACATCAGGCTGAAGGAACTCATGGAAAGGCTGAAGGATGATGTGGATGAGGTCATAATAGCCACCGGCTGCGACCTGGAGGGTGAGACTACCGCGATGTATATTTCGAAGCTGGTAAAACCGGCCGGCATAAATACGACGCGGATAGCCCAGGGGGTACCTGTGGGGGGTGACATCGAGTACGTGGACGAGGTGACGCTTCTAAAGGCCCTGGAAGGAAGGACAAAGCTGTAAGGAACTGTGAATAGGTACAAGACCTCTGCGAGGTGTGATGATGTTTTGTTTTTGTTTCAAGAAAAAGACTGCGGTCCGGGTTATGCTCACGGGGTTTTTGGTGGCAGCCATGCTTTTCCCCCAAAGCCGGGCATACGCCGTATCCTGGCCCGAAGGGGTGGATATAGAGACACCCTGCGCCATCCTTATAGAAGCTAATTCGGGAGCCGTTCTTTATGAGAAAAAGGCTGACAAGGAAAGGTATCCCGCATCGATCACGAAGATCATGACGGCCCTTATCGCCATAGAAAATTCCTCAATGGATGAAGAGGTCACTTTTTCACAGGACGCCATCTACAAGACCGAGGGGTCATCCATTGCCAGGGACATAGGGGAAGTAATGACGATGGAGGAGTGCCTCTATGGTCTGATGCTGGAGTCTGCCAATGAGTGCGCCTTCGCAATAGGGGAGCATGTGGCCGGTTCGGAACAGGGCTTCGTGGAGATGATGAACGAGAAGGCTTCCGAGCTGGGCTGTACACACACGCATTTTGCTAATACGAACGGCCTTCCGGATGAAGATCACTACACATCCTGCAGGGACATGTCCCTTATTGCCAGGGCCGCCTACCAGAACGACCAGTTCAGGATCATAGTAGGTACCAAGACCTATCAGATCCCGCCCACGAACAAGCACGATGAGATCACATACCTTCACAACCACCACAATATGCTATATCCCTTTTCCTCATACAATTATCTCTATGATGATTGCATAGGCGGCAAGACGGGGTATACCGTGGCGGCCCAGAACACCCTGGTGACCTATGCCCAGCGTGAGGGGATGGTTCTCATCTGCGTCGTCATGAACACGAAGACGCCAAACCATTATCTGGACACCAGGGAGCTTTTTGAGTGGGGATTCGACAATTTTTCCCAATGGAACATCTCGGAGAATGAAGATTCCGAAGACCTCAAGGAGAGCTTTTTTGATGCCAGCTCTGATATTTTTGATACGGGAGATGCCCTTGCGACGATAGACGAGGATTCCCAGCTTACGCTCCCCAAGGGGGTGGACTTTGATGACACACAGATGACGATAACCTCCGAGGACGGGGATCCAAAGGCCATATATACGTATGAGGATCACGTGGTGGGCACCGCATCCGTGACGTATAGCTTAGACAGTGCGAAACAGGCGTCTTCATTTTCGCTTCCATCCGACAGGTACGGGGATGGTGAAGACGTGATACTGATTCCCCTCATATGGGTGGTCTATGGGGGGATCGGCGTGGTCTGTGCGGCAGCGCTGATAGTGCTCATCGTGTATCTTGTAAAAAATTATTACATACTGAGACACAGGTGGAATTCGAGGCACGGGGAGAGCCTTGACCTTCAGAGCTTGGGGCACGAGAAAAAACCGAAAAAAAAGCATTGGTGGAACAGAAAAAAAGATGACTATATATGAAGCTTTGAAGGATCTGGACCCCGGATACTATCCCTTTCACATGCCCGGCCACAAGAGGCGGAGGGCTGTTGCGGGGGTAGATACCGCCATAGACATCACCGAGATAACGGGCTTTGATGACCTCCGGAACCCCACAGGGATATTAAAAGACGAATTAAGAAAGGCAGCTGATGTATTTGGAGCAAAGGAATCCTTTTATCTGGTGAACGGATCCACGGTGGGAAACCTTTCTGCCATATACGCCATGTGCTCCCCCGGGGAAGAGGCGGCGGTATTTGGAACCTGCCACCCGTCCGTATATAATGCATGCCGTCTGAGGGGGCTTAGGGTCATTGGGTTTGATGTACAAAGCTGCAGGTTTGGCCCGGAAGGATCCGTGACAATAAGGGATATTGAGGAAGCTTTTGACAAATACCCGCAGATAAAGCTGGTCGTCATCACATCCCCTACCTATGAGGGAGTGCTTTCGGACATAGACGCCATAGGGGACATGGTTCACGCCCATGGGGCAAGGCTTTACGTGGACGGGGCGCACGGAGCCCATTTGATAGGAGCATTCAGGGGGGCGGACGCCTTCGTAAATTCCCTGCACAAGACATTGCCGTCATTTACCCAGACGGCGCTCCTTCATCTAAATGATGAAAATCTCTCGGAAAAGACAAAAAAAGCATTAAATATTTTTCAGACATCATCCCCGTCGTACATCCTCATGGCGGGGATTTCGGAATGCGTGAAATATATGGAAGAAGAGTTTCCGTTGGATCAAAAAGACCTTGAGGAGATGCTGAAGGATTTTTACGGGGCGTGCGGGGATCTGGAAAATATCTATCCGCTTTCCGCAGAGGATTTTAAGGAAGAGGGTATTTTCGGGCATGATGGGTCGAGGCTCGTTATCTATTCGGAGAAAATATCAGGGGAAGATATGCACCATATCCTTCACCGGGATTACAAGATAGAGATGGAGATGTACAGGGATAAGTACGTGGTGGGGATCGCAACGGTGTGTGATGAGCCCGACGGGTTTGGGAGATTGGCAAAGGCCCTTGGGGATATGGACGGGAGGATCTGATGGTATACGTGATAATGGGAAAAAGCGGCGCCGGGAAGGATACCATATTTAAGAAGCTCCTTTCCCGGGCAGGAGGGGGAATCTGCCCGGTGGTGCCATATACCACAAGGCCCATGCGCAAAGATGAAACGGAGGGGGTGGATTATCATTTCATAGATGATGATACGGCAGGACGGCTGCGGGCCGATGGAAAGGTCATAGAAGAGCGGGTCTACGAGACCGTTAATGGTCCGTGGCGCTATATGACGGTCGACGATGGGAAGCTTTCCCAAAGCGGGGAGCGCTATCTGATGATAGGTACCCCGGAAGCGTATCTTAAGCTAAGGGAGCATCTGGGAAAAGAAAACGTCTTGGCCGTCTATATCACGCTGGATGACGGTGAAAGGCTCTCCCGGAGCCTTAGGAGGGAGAGGCTTCAGAAAGAGCCCAACTACAGGGAGCTGTGCAGGAGGTTTCTTGCGGATGAGGAGGATTTTTCGGAAGAGAAGCTGCGGGAAGCGCAGATCACTGCGGAGAACACTTTTTTCAACATGGATCTTGACAGGGCGGCGGACGACATAATCAAGCATTGGGGACTGTGAAACGGTTTTTTACAGCAGATGACAAGATATTTTTGACGTTTGCTGTAAAAAAGTGCTTGCATTTCATAAAAAAGTGTGATATAATGCTTTTTTGTCTGTGACAAAAGAGCGAAGAAGCGGAGGTTGCCGCCCTTGGGCGGGTTTTTCGTGGAGCGATGTCATGTTCGCAGGGGGAGCCCTGCATTAGGAAACACGGCGGCGAGTCACTACCAACACAGCGGGAAGGTTCCATGGGGGAGGCCTGTCAGGGTTTCGCCTGTTCTTATAGGAAACACCCGGGTGCGTGTAAGGGCCGCCATCCAGATACTTTTTATAGGAGGCGACTTTTTTTATGGCAAGTCAGGTAATGCGTATAACGCTGAAGGCTTATGACCACGAGCTCATAGATGCTTCTGCAAAGAAGATCATTGAGACCGTGACCAAGAATGGATCTCAGGTGTCGGGTCCCATACCCCTTCCCACCAAGAAGGAGGTTATCACCATTTTGAGGGCCGTACACAAATACAAGGATTCTAGGGAGCAGTTTGAGCAGAGGACCCACAAGAGGCTCATCGACATCATCACACCGACGCAGAAGACGGTGGATGCGCTCTCGAGACTGGAGATGCCGGCAGGCGTGTACATAGACATTAAGATGAAGGACAGGAAATAATGATCCTTCGCCGCGCCCGCACATGGCATGGGCGCATGAAGCATGAACGTTAATATAACGGTCCGATACTAGCAAAAGGAAGGTTTGATTATGAAGAAAGCGATATTGGCCAGGAAGATAGGCATGACGCAGCTCTTCCGGGAGGACGGGGAGGTAATACCCGTTACGGTGCTTGAAGCCGGGCCCTGCGTCGTGACCCAGGTAAAGACCACGGAGAACGATGGCTATGAGGCAGTACAGGTAGGCTTCATTGACAAGGTAGAAAAGGTAGTGAACAAGGATGCCTCGGGCAGGAAGGATGTATACCACAGGCATGGGGCAAACAAACCCGAGATGGGGCATTTCAAAAAGGCCGGTGTGGGCGCAAAGAGGTTTGTGAGGGAGTTTCGGTTTGAGAATTCTTCGGAGTACGAGCCGGGCAGCGAGATAAAGGCTGACATTTTTGCGGAAGGCGACAAGGTGGACGCCACGGCCATTTCAAAGGGAAAGGGCTTCCAGGGTGCCATAAAGAGGCACGGCCAGTCCAGGGGACCCATGGGGCATGGCTCAAAATACCACCGCCATGCGGGATCCAACGGCTCGGCATCCACGCCGTCCAGGGTATTCAAGGGAAAGAAGATGCCCGGGCAGATGGGCGGTGACAGGATCACGATACAGAACCTCGAAGTAGTCAGGGTGGATGCAGAAAAGAATCTCATCCTCGTAAAGGGTTCGGTGCCGGGGCCCAAAAAGTCCCTGGTCACCATCAAAGAATCCGTGAAGGCATAAGGCAGGGGGTGAGACAAAATGGCAAGCGTTTCAGTATTCAATATGGAAGGTTCCGAAGTAGGCACGATGGACCTTGACGATGCTGTCTTCGGCGTAGACATAAACGAACACCTCATGCACATGAGCGTGGTTCAGTACCTGGCCGACCAGAGGCAGGGCACGCAGAAGGCCAAGACCCGCTCTGAGGTAAGGGGCGGCGGCAGGAAGCCATGGAGGCAGAAGGGAACAGGGCATGCCCGCCAGGGATCCATCAGGGCTCCCCAGTGGAAGGGCGGCGGAATGGTATTTGCGCCGGTGCCCAGGGACTATTCCTTCAGGCTCAATAAAAAAGAAAAAAGGGCGGCCATCCGCTCGGCACTGACAAGCAGGGTGGTGGATGAGAAGCTCATCGTGCTGGAGGATTTCACGGTGGATGAGATAAAGACAAAGAAGGTGAAGGGCGTGCTTGACGCACTGAACGTGAACAAGGCACTGATCCTTTCGGGAACCATCGACAGGAACCTCCTTCTTTCCGCCAGGAACATCCCGAATGTGAAGGTGGCACATTTTGCGTTGGACAAGGACGCGGAGGGCAATACGACGGTACGTTCCGA
Organism: uncultured Eubacterium sp.; assembly: GCA_905236805.1. Lineage (GTDB taxonomy): Bacteria > Bacillota > Clostridia > Lachnospirales > Lachnospiraceae > RUG14243. The sequence continues at coordinate 6,172 of CAJOPH010000071.1, forward strand.
CATCAATGTTTATGATATCCTGAAGTACAGCACCCTCATTGCGACGAAGGATGCGGTGACACAGTTACAGGAGGTGTATGCGTAATGGCGAACGTACAGTATTACGATGTGATCATAGAGCCGGTCATCACGGAAAAGAGCATGGATGAGATGAACGAGAACAAATACACGTTTTTCGTACATCCCCAGGCAAATAAGACCATGATAAAAGAGGCCGTGGAAAAGATGTTCGACGGCACGAAGGTAGCCAGGGTAAACACCCTGAACGTAAAAGGCAAGAGCCGCCGCAGGGGCCGTGTGGAAGGAAGGACCGCAGACAGGAAGAAGGCCATCGTGCAGCTGGCGGAAGGCAGCAAGGAAATAGAGATCTTCCAGGGGCTCTGATAAGGGTCTTTGGCGAAAGGGGCACCGGGCATATGTGACAGAGCGGTTACCGTGAATGGTAACACAAAGCGAAATGGCGCCTGAGTACCGGTGCGGCAAACATAAAGGAGAAATAAAGTCATGGGAATTCGTACATACAACCCATATACACCGTCCAGGAGGAACATGACGGGTTCTGATTTTTCCGAGATCACCAAGACCACTCCCGAGAAGTCTTTGACGGTATCTTTGAAAAAGCACGCAGGTCGGAACAACCAGGGAAAAATCACCTGTCGACACCATGGCGGTGGAAACAGAAGGAAATACAGGATCATTGATTTCAAGAGAAATTCCAAGGACGGAATGAACGCAAAGGTCATCGGCATAGAGTACGACCCGAACCGCACGGCAAACATAGCGCTGATATGCTATGAGGACGGCGAAAAGGCATACATCCTCGCCCCGGTGGGTCTCACCGATGGAATGGTGGTTCAGAGCGGTCCGGACGCCGAGATAAGGGTGGGAAACTGCCTGCCCCTCGAGAACATCCCGGTAGGTACCCTCGTACATAATGTCGAGATGAAGCCCGGCAAGGGCGGACAGATGGTACGCGCGGCAGGTCTTTCGGCACAGCTCATGGCAAAGGAAGGAAAATACGCCACGCTCCGTCTTCCCTCGGGGGAGATGAGGATGGTACCCATCGGATGCCGCGCATCCATAGGCACCGTCGGGAACGGAGAGCAGAGCCTGATAAAGATAGGAAAGGCCGGAAGGAAGCGCCACATGGGCATACGCCCCACGGTCAGGGGATCTGTCATGAACCCGAATGACCATCCGCACGGCGGTGGTGAGGGCAAGGCGCCCATCGGAAGACCCGGACCATGTACGCCATGGGGCAAGCCGGCACTGGGACTGAAGACCAGGAAGAAACACAAAGCATCTAACAAGCTCATCGTCAGGAGACGCGACGGACGGGCTATCAAGTAGGAGGATAATATGGGACGTTCATTGAAGAAAGGGCCTTTTGCGGATGAGAGCCTTCTGAAGAAGGTGGAGAAGATGAATGCTGCCGGTGACAAGTCAGTGATAAAGACATGGTCACGCCGTTCCACCATTTTTCCGTCTTTCGTGGGCCTTACATTTGCGGTGCATGACGGTAGGAAGCATGTGCCCGTGTACGTGACAGAAGACATGGTAGGGCACAAGCTGGGCGAGTTCGTGCAGACCAGGACCTACCGCGGCCACGGAAAAGACGAAAAGAAATCCAGGGTAGGATGAGGAAGCATTCGGATTCCAAGGATTCCGATATAGTTAAAGGAGGATTATACATATGTCAAGGGGACATAGATCGCAGATAAAGCGCGCGAGGAATGAACAGAAAGACACCAGGCCCTCCGCAAAGCTATCCTTCGCCAGGATGTCCGTCCAGAAGGCATGCTTCGTTTTGGATGCCATAAGGGGCAAGGACGTTACAGAGGCCATGGCCATACTGGAGTACAATCCCAGGTATGCGTCGGGCGTAATAAAGAAACTCCTTCAGTCTGCCATCGCCAACGCTGAAAATAACAACGGCTATTCGATGGAAAACCTCTTCATAGAGGAATGCTATGCCAACAAGGGACCTACGATGAAGAGGATAAGGCCCAGGGCACAGGGAAGGGCATATAGGATAGAAAAGCGCACCAGCCATATCACTCTGGTGCTGAATGAGAAATAGGAGGAGCAAATGGGACAGAAGGTAAATCCCCATGGTTTGAGGGTCGGCATCATCAAAGGCTGGGATTCCAGGTGGTACGCTGAGGGGACTGAGTTTGCAGACTGCCTGGTGGAGGATTACAACATCAGGAAGTTCCTCAAGAGGAAGCTCTATAATGCCGGTGTGGCAGACATAGAGATAGAGAGGGCCTCCGACAGGGTGAAGGTCATCCTCTACACCGCGAAGCCCGGCGTGGTCATCGGAAAGGGCGGCGCCGAGATAGAGAAGGTAAAAAATGAGCTGGAGAAGCTGACCAAAAAAAAGATGGTCATCGACATAAAGGAAGTAAAGCGCCCCGACAAGGACGCGCAGCTGGTGGCGGAGAACATAGCGCAGCAGCTGGAGAACCGTGTGGCTTTCCGCCGCGCGATGAAATCCTGCATGAGGCGCACCATGAAAAACGGCGCATTGGGAATAAAGACAGCCGTATCAGGCCGTCTGGGTGGAGCCGACATGGCTCGTACGGAGTTTTACAGCGAGGGAAACATACCCTTGGCCACACTCAGGGCTGATATAGATTATGGATTCGCCGAGGCAGACACCACCTACGGCAAGGTAGGTGTGAAGGTATGGATCTACAAGGGCGAGATTCTCCCAAGCAAGTCAAAAAAAGATCAGTAATGAAGGAGCGATAAAATGTTAATGCCAAAGAGGGTAAAGCACCGCAAGCAGTTCCGCGGCACCATGCGCGGCAAGGCTATGCGCGGCAATACGATATCAAACGGCGAATTCGGCATAGTGGCCCAGGAGCCATGCTGGATAACGGCAAACCAGATAGAGGCAGCCCGAATCGCCATGACCCGTTACATGAAGCGTGGCGGAAAGGTATGGATAAAGGTATTCCCTGACAAGCCCGTCACCCACAAGCCCCTTGAGGTGCGAATGGGTAAAGGAAAGGGTGGAGTGGAGTACTGGGTAGCGGTAGTAAAGCCCGGACGAGTGATGTTCGAGGTGGCGGGGGTGCCCGAAGAGGTAGCCCGTGAGGCTTTAAGGCTCGCTGTCCACAAGCTCCCATGCAAGTGCAAGATTGCTGCAAAAGAAGATCTTAAGGCGGTGAATTAAATGAAAAAGACTACATATATGGATGACCTTAGGACTCAGTCCGAGGCCCAGTTGTCCGAGACGCTGGTGGAGGCAAAGAAGGAGCTTTTCAATCTCCGTTTCCAGAATGCCACGAACCAGCTGGAGAATACGGGACGTATAAGGGAAGTCAGGAAGAACATTGCCCGCATACAGACCGTGATGACGCAGAAGGCGAAGCTTAACGCGTAAAGCATGACATCGTTGATGCACGAAACAGTTTTCCGAGTTCAGGAGGAAATTAAACCGCTATGGAAAGAAACCTTAGGAAGACCAGGGTGGGGAGGGTGACCAGCAACAAGATGGACAAGACCATCGTCGTTGCCGTGGAGGACAATGTAAAGCACCCGCTCTACGGAAAGGTCGTTAAAAAAACATATAAGCTAAAGGCCCATGATGCCCAAAACGAGTGCAACATCGGTGATACCGTAAGGGTCATGGAGACAAGACCTTTGTCCAAGGACAAGAGGTGGAGGCTCGTGGAGATCATGGAGAAGGCTAAGTAAGGAGGCGGAGAAATGGTACAGCAGGAATCAAGGCTCAAGGTAGCTGACAATACCGGTGCAAAGGAGATCCTGGTCATCCGCGTCCGCGGAGGCTCGACAAGGAGGTATGCGCACATCGGGGATATAGTCACCGCTACTGTCAAGGACGCAACACCCGGAGGCGTGGTAAAGAAGGGCGATGTGGTAGAGGCCGTAGTGGTCCGTACCGTCAAGGGCGCCCGCAGGAAAGATGGCTCCTATATCCGTTTTGATGAGAATGCCGCAGTCATCATAAAAGACGACATGACCCCGAGGGGCACCCGTATATTTGGACCGGTGGCCAGGGAGCTTCGTGAGAAGAAATTCATGAAGATAGTTTCCCTCGCTCCCGAGGTACTATAGGAGGAATCATCATGTTCAAGATAAAGAAGGGCGATACGGTGCGCGTCATCGCCGGAAGGGACAAGGACAGGGAAGGCAAGGTCATTTCAGTGGACAGGAAAAAGAACACCCTGATCGTTGAAGGCGTGAATATGCTCACAAAGCATACAAAGCCCTCCATGGCAAACCAGGAAGGCGGAATCATCCGCCAGGAAGGCCCCATCGATGCATCGAACGTCATGTATCTGCACAAGGGAGAGCCTACCCGTATAGGATTCAGGTTCGAGAACGACAAAAAGGTCCGCTACGCAAAGAGGACCGGCGATACCATCGACTAAGGAGGGGAACATGAGCAGCAGGTTAAAAGAAACATACCAAAATGAGATCGTGGGTCAGATGCAGAAAAAGTTCGGATACAAGAACGTGATGCAGGTACCCAAGATAGAAAAGGTCATCGTGAACATGGGAGTCGGTGAGGCAAAGGAGAATGCCAAGATACTCGATTCCGCGATGGCAGACCTCGCAATCATCACCGGGCAGAAGCCCGTAATGGCAAGGGCCAAGAAGTCCATAGCGAACTTCAAGCTCCGTGAGGGGATGCCCATAGGCTGCAAGGTGACCCTAAGGGGAGACAGGATGTATGAGTTCCTTGACCGCCTGATAAACCTAAGCCTTCCCCGCGTGCGTGACTTCAGGGGCGTCAATCCCAACGCGTTTGACGGCAGGGGCAATTACTCCATGGGCATAAAGGAGCAGCTGATATTCCCGGAGATAGAGTTTGACAAGGTGGACAAGGTGAGGGGTATGGATATCACCATAGTCACCACCGCGCATTCAGATGAAGAAGCAAGGGAGCTGTTGACACTGTTCAACATGCCTTTCCAGAAATAGGGAGGAAACACAGGATATGGCTAAGACAGCTATGAAAATAAAGCAGCAAAGGAAGCAGAAGTTCTCCACCAGGGAGTATTCCAGGTGCAGGATCTGCGGCCGCCCGCACGCATATCTCAGGAAATACGGAATATGCAGGATCTGCTTCAGGGAGCTGGCGTACGAGGGACAGATTCCCGGCGTAAGGAAGGCTTCGTGGTAAAGCTTTATTTTGGGTCAAAGGAGGATATTGAATCATGAATATGAGCGATCCTATCGCTGATATGCTTACGAGGATACGTAACGCTAATATCGCAAAGCACGATACGGTAGATGTCCCGGCATCCAAAATGAAGATTGCCATAGCGGGCATCCTTCAGGATGAGGGATACATAAAGTCATACGACCTGGTCGACAATGGAGCCTTCAAAGACATCCATATCACCATGAAGTATGGCAAGGACAAGAACGACAAGATCATCACGGGCATAAAGAGGATATCAAAGCCGGGCTTGCGCATATACGCAGGCAAGGACAACCTTCCCAATGTACTGGGAGGCTTGGGCGTAGCCATTCTTTCCACTGACCAGGGAGTCATCACCGACAGGCAGGCCAGGAAGCTCAAGGTGGGCGGGGAAGTGCTCGCATATGTCTGGTAATGACCTTTGCCATTACGGCACAGACAGACATTTATCCGCGCGTGGTGCGCTTTATGAGGATTATTTAGAAAAATATATTTAAGGAGGTACGGGCATGTCACGTATCGGTAGAATGCCAATCGCTATCCCCGCCGGAGTAGAGGTGAAGATAGCAGAAAATAATCATGTGACGGTCAAGGGACCTAAAGGCACTTTGGAGAGGACTCTTCCGGCTGAGATGAAGATAGAGCAGGAAGGGGAACAGATAAAGGTCACAAGGCCCAACGACATAAAGAAAATGAGGGCCCTTCACGGGCTGACCAGGACATTGATAAACAATATGATCATCGGTGTCACGGAAGGCTACACGAAGGAACTGGAGGTAAACGGAGTCGGCTTCCGTGCCGCAAAGTCCGGAAACAAGCTGACACTGAACCTAGGATTCTCACATCCTGTGGAGATGGAAGACCCCGAAGGCGTAGAGTCCAAAGTGGACGGAAACAAGATCATCGTATCAGGGATCGACAAGGAAAAGGTCGGTCAGTACGCTGCCAATATCAGGGACAAGAAGCGTCCTGAGCCTTACAAGGGCAAGGGCATCAAGTATGCGACGGAGACCATAAGGCGTAAGGTCGGCAAAGCAGGTAAAGCATAAATAAGGAGAATCTAAGAGATGATAAAGAAGAAAAAAAGGGCAGATGTGCGTCTGAAGAAGCACAAGAGGATGCGTTACCATATAAAGGGGACTTCCGAAAGGCCCCGTCTTGCCGTATTCCGCTCAAACAGCCATATGTATGCCCAGATAATAGATGACGAGAAGGGGGTTACGCTTTGCTCTGCATCCACACTGGAGAAGGAATCAAAGGCTGAGCTGGAGCAGACCGACAATGTCAGTGCGGCAGGATATGTAGGAACAAAGATTGCCAAACGCGCCTTGGAGAAGGGCATTGATACCGTGGTCTATGACAGGGGAGGATACCTCTACCATGGGAAGGTAAAGGCACTCGCAGAATCCGCCAGGGAAGCGGGCTTAAAATTCTAAAGGAGGATAAGGAAAATGAGAAAAGAAATAATCGACCCCTCCTCCATGGAGCTTAACGACAAGGTAGTAGCCATCAAGCGGGTAGTGAAGGTGGTGAAGGGCGGACGTAACATGCGCTTTACGGCTCTGGTAGTGGTAGGCGACGGAGAAGGCCACGTGGGAGTGGGTCTCGGCAAGGCTGCCGAGATTCCGGAAGCTATCAGGAAGGGAAAGGAAGATGCCGCCAAGAGCCTTATTACGGTAAAGCTGGATGAGAACGGCTCTATTCCACATGACATCATAGGAAAGCACACGGGCGCCAGGGTGCTCTTAAAGAGGGCTCCCGAAGGTACCGGTGTTATTGCGGGAGGTCCCGCCAGGGCGGTTTGCGAGATAGCGGGCATCCGTAACATCCGTACGAAGTCCCTGGGCTCCAACAACAAGCAAAACGTAGTGCTTGCCACGATGGAGGCCTTAAGGAGCCTGATGTCTCCCGAAGAGGTGGCAAAGAAGAGGGGCAAGTCAGTAGAAGAGATCCTGGGATGACCCACTGATCCATAAAAGGAGAAATACAATGGCTAGCAAATTACAGATTACTCTCAAGAAATCAAAGATAGGTCAGAAGCCTAAGACCAGGGCTACCATTACGGCCCTGGGCCTTCGAAAGATCGGCATGACCGTGGAGAAGAACGACGATCCTGCCATTCGGGGAATGATTCAGAAGGTACGCCACATGGTGGAAGTAAAGGAGGTGTAGGAAATGGCCATCAACATGACCACTATCAGTCCTGCAGCAGGTTCCAATAAGGCCGCAAAGCCACAAAAGGGCAGGGGTCACGGGACAGGAAACGGCAAGACTGCCGGCAAGGGCCACAAGGGACAAAAGGCCAGGTCAGGAGCCACAAGGCCCGGCTTTGAAGGCGGCCAGATGCCGCTATACCGCAGGATTCCCAAGAGGGGATTCCACAATAGAAACACAAAGGAGATCATCACCGTGAACATCTCCGAGCTGGAGACGAGGTTCAGCGATGGGGATACAGTCACCATAGAAACACTGCTGGAGAATGGTGCGATCAGCAAGACCGGGGATGGGGTGAAGATTCTCGGTAATGGTGAACTTACGAAGAAGCTGACCGTACAGGTCAGTGCTTTTTCCGAGGGAGCCAGGCAGAAAATAGAATCCGCCGGCGGAAAAGCAGAGGTGATCTAAATGCTGCAGACACTTCGCAACGCATTCAAGATCGAAGACATCAGGAAAAGGCTGATCTTCACCTTCCTAATGCTCGTCGTCATCCGTATAGGATCCCAGCTCCCGATACCGGGCGTGGATCCGTCGGTATTTAAGGACTGGTTTGAGTCCCAGTCCTCGGATGCGTTTAATTTCTTTGACTCTATCACGGGCGGTTCGTTCATGGAGATGAGCGTGTTTGCATTGAACATCACGCCCTACATCACTGCATCCATCATAATGCAGCTGCTTACTATAGCCATCCCAAAGCTTGAAGAGTGGCACAAGGAAGGCGAGGAAGGAAGAAAGAAAATCACGGCCATCACGCGTTACCTGACGGTAGGTCTTTCGGTGTTCGAGGCTTTGGCTCTGGCAATAGCCTTCGAAAGGCAAAATTCCCTGTCAGAGGACAATGAAATCCTGGATATCATCATGGTGACCGTGGGACTTACGGCAGGTTCGGCGGTGCTTATGTGGATAGGTGAGCAGATTACGGAGCATGGTGTGGGAAACGGTATATCGATAGTCCTTACCATCAACATCATCTCCAGGCTCCCGAACGATTTTGCCGCACTGGCACAGCAGTTCGTGCTGGGCAAGAATACGGGACGCGCCATAGTGGCCATAGTGGTCATTGCGGCGGTGGTGCTGCTCACGGTGGTTCTGGTCGTAGTGCTTCAGAATGCATTGCGGAAGATACCGGTGCAGTATTCCAGGAAGATCCAGGGACGCAAGCAGGTGGGCGGACAGTCCACGCACATACCCTTAAGGGTAAATACCGCGGGCGTCATCCCCATCATCTTCGCGCAGTCCATTATGCAGACACCCGTCATCATATCCACCCTTCTCGGCAAGGGCGAGGACACGACGGTATGGGGAAGGATCCTTACGGCCCTCTCCCAGTCAAACTGGTGTGATCCCGCGAGGCCCATTTATACCATAGGCCTGGTGGTTTACATAGTACTGATCATACTGTTTGCCTACTTCTATACATCGATTACGTTTAATCCTTTGGAAGTGGCAGACAACATGAAAAAGCAGGGTGGCTTCATCCCCGGCATACGTCCGGGCAAGCCTACCAGCGATTACCTGAACACGATGCTGTCATATATCATATTCATAGGTGCGGTGGGGCTCTCGATAGTGGCTTTCATCCCGATATTCTTTAACGGAGTGTTCGGGGCGTCCGTATCCTTTGGCGGAACATCCATCATCATCATCGTCGGCGTTATCGTGGAGACGCTCAAGCAGATAGAGTCGCAGATGGTGACCCGCCACTATACGACAGGCTTCCTTGGAGGAAATTAACAGATGCAGATCATCATGTTAGGCGCGCCGGGTGCCGGTAAAGGCACCCAGGCCGCCCGTATAGCTTCGAAACACACGATACCCCACATATCCACCGGGGACATCTTCAGGGCCAATATAAAGGAAGGCACCCCCCTGGGAGTCAAGGCAAAGTCCTACATGGACAAGGGAGAGCTGGTGCCGGATGAGCTGGTTTGTGATTTGGTATCCGATAGGATATTAAAGGACGATTGTACCAAAGGGTTCATCCTGGACGGATTCCCCAGGACCATACCGCAGGCAGAGGCTCTCGACAAGACGATGTCCGAAAACAACATGGACGCGCTAAAGTGCATCGACATAGAGGTTCCGGACGGGGATATCATAGGCCGCATGGCCGGGAGGCGTACCTGCCCGGTGTGCAATGCCACCTACCACATAGTAAACATGCCCCCCAAAGAGGAAGGAAAGTGCGACAAGTGCGGCATGACTCTGATCCAGAGGGACGATGACAAGGAAGAGACGGTGAAGAACAGGCTTTCTGTTTACCATGACCAGACGGCGCCGCTGATAGATTATTACAGGAAAAAGGGCTGCCTTGAGGAAGTGGACGGGACAAAAAGCTCCGACGAAGTCTTTGCTTCGATAGAGGAGATTCTCGGTTAAGGGCATGAACGCAGGCGATTTTGGCAGAAGCAAAAAGGGACACGATAAGGGCAGGCTGTACGTGGTGACCGGCATATCAAAAAACGGTGAAGTCCTGCTTTGCGATGGAAGCATAAGACCCCTCGCAAAGCCAAAGAAAAAAAACATCATTCATGTGCAGCCCGTGATCCATATCGATGAAAAATACAAAGAAATGTGCCTTCAGAACGGAAGGTTCCATGACGAGGGCATAAAACGGGCGATCAGGATTTACGAAAAGTCCATTAAAGAAGGAGATTGAGGAATATGAAATGTCACAGCGTGTGCAAAGGAGAAAAATATGTCTAAGGCTGACGTGATAGAAGTGGAGGGAAAGGTGACCGAAAAGCTTCCAAACGCCATGTTCAAGGTGGAACTGGAGAGCGGTCACGAGATCTTAGCGCATATCAGCGGAAAGCTCCGCATGAACTTCATCAGGATCCTGCCGGGAGACAAGGTGACTTTGGAAATGTCACCGTATGATCTGACAAAGGGGAGGATCATCTGGAGGGACAAATAAAAAAGTCCTTGATATCCTTTGAAAATTGTGGTACAATATAGATTACGCTTGTTTTCGGGAGACCGGGAAGGCGTAGCATTACAGTGAAATGATAGGAGGACATCATGAAAGTAAGGTCATCCGTGAAACCCATCTGCGAGAAATGCAAGGTGATCAAGAGAAAGGGAAAGGTTCGCGTCATCTGCGTGAACCCGAAGCATAAGCAGGTACAGGGGTAATTTATTCAGCGCGGCAGGGTATTTTGGGCGTCGTCTCCCGAAAGACCCATTACAAGGGATCAAAGAATGATCCCATAATTGTTGTAAGGAAACACATGTATTAGTTTGGAGGAGAAGGCACATGGCACGTATTGCAGGTGTGGATCTGCCGAGGGAAAAAAGGGTGGAAATAGGGCTTACCTATATTTACGGGATAGGAAGGTCATCTTCCAACCGCATCCTTGCCGAGGCAAATGTGAATCCCGATACCAGGGTCAGGGACCTCACTGACGATGAGGTGAAGCGTATAGCTGACGTCATCGACAGGTCACAGGTGGTAGAGGGTGAGCTGAGGCGTGAGGTAGCTATGAACATAAAGCGCCTCCAGGAGATCGGCTGCTATCGCGGAATCCGCCATAGAAGGGGGCTTCCCGTCAGGGGTCAGAAGACCAAGACGAACGCCAGGACAAGGAAAGGTCCCAAGCGTACGGTAGCAAACAAGAAGAAGTAAAGTCGGGATTAGATTCGTTAGATTATTTAGTGAGGATTTAATAAATGGCTAAGAAAGTCACGAAAAAGGTCACGAAGAAGCGCGTGAAGAAAAACATTGACCACGGTCAGTGCCATATTCATGCATCTTTCAATAATACCATCGTCACGCTGACTGACTCGCAGGGAAACGCCATATCATGGGCGTCTGCGGGTGGCCTGGGATTCAGGGGTTCGAAAAAGTCCACCCCGTACGCGGCTCAGGTGGCAGCCGAGACTGCCGCGAAGGCAGCGGTGCCCCACGGTCTAAAGAGCGTGGACGTTAAAGTCAAAGGCCCCGGTTCGGGCAGGGAGGCAGCCATCCGTGCGCTTCCGGCCAACGGGATTAATGTTACGAGCATAGAGGATGTCACTCCGGTACCCCATAACGGATGCCGTCCTCCTAAGCGCAGAAGGGTATAATGGGAGGATGTGAAAAATGGCTATAAACAGAACTCCGGTGCTGAAGCGCTGCAGGGCACTGGGCTTGGAGCCCACCGTGCTGGGATATGACAAGAGGTCCAAGAGGCAGCTGATCCGCTCCGGACGTAAGGTATCCGACTACGGTCTGCAGCTTCGTGAGAAGCAGAAGGCAAAGTTCATTTACGGCGTATTGGAAAAGCCGTTCCATAATTATTACGAGAAGGCAGAGCGTCAGAAGGGCATGACGGGCGCGAACCTCATGATCATGCTGGAGAGCCGTCTTGACAATGTAATATTCCGCCTTGGGTTTGCGCGTACGAGGAAGGAGGCCCGCCAGATAGTAGGCCACCGTCACGTGCTGGTGAATGGGAAGACGGTGAATATCCCGTCCTACCAGGTGAGCCCCGGGGATACCATACAGATTCGCGAGAAGAGCAGGGGATCTGTCCGCTACAAGGAAATTCTGGAGTCCACCGGATCGCGTATAGTTCCGGAATGGCTGGAGGCTGACCAGGGAGATCTCAAGGGTCAGGTGAAGGCTCTTCCCACCAGGGAGGAGATAGACGTGCCTGTAGACGAGATGCTGATAGTCGAGCTTTATTCCAAATAATTAGGAACTATAGAACAATAAATTGCACATTTTGGCTTGTCTTTTCGCTCAAATGCACAACTTATTATTCTACAGTTCCTTATCCTTGTAGGGAGGACCTTGCATTGTTTGATTTTGAAAAACCAAATATCCAAATATCCGAGATATCAGAGGACAGGCGATACGGGAAATTCATCGTAGAGCCTTTAGAGAGAGGTTATGGCATAACGCTTGGAAATTCCCTAAGGCGCATCATGCTTTCTTCCCTTCCCGGTGCATCTGTCAGCAGGGTGAAGATAGACGGGGTGCTGCATGAATTTGCCACCATCCCCGGAGTGAAGGAAGATGTGACCGAGATCATCATGAACCTCAAAGAGGTGGCGATCCGGAACAATTCCACTACCGACGAGCCCAAGACTGCCTATATAGAGTTCGAGGGCGAGGGGGTGGTGACGGCCGGTGACATAAAGGCCGACCTGGAAATAGAGATCATCAATCCGGACCTCGTCATAGCTACCTGCGAGTCGAGGGCGAAGCTGGACATGGAGCTTACCATCACGAAGGGCAGGGGTTATGTTCCTTCCGACAAGAACAAGGGAGATGATTTGCCCATCGGGGTGATAGCGGTGGATTCCATTTACACTCCCGTGGAGCGGGTGAACATGAACGTTGAGAATACCCGTGTGGGTCAGATCACGGACTACGACAAGCTCACCTTGGATGTATATACGAATGGCACCCTGGGACCCGAGGAAGCCGTGTCATTGGCCGCAAAGGTCATGAGCGAGCACCTGAGGCTCTTTATAAACCTTTCGGAAAACGCGAAGACCGCAGAGGTCATGGTAGAGCCCATGATTCCGGAGAACGAAAAGCCGCTCGTCATGAGCATAGATGAGCTGGAGCTTTCGGTACGTTCCTACAACTGCCTGAAGCGTGCGGGTATAAATACCGTAGAGGAGCTGTGCAACAAGACCCCGGACGACATGATGAAGGTCAGGAACCTTGGCAGGAAGTCCTTGGAGGAGGTTCTCGGAAAGCTGAAGGAATTAGGACTGTCCCTCAATACAAAGGACGGGAAGTAGTTACGGGAAACATATACAGTCGGCGGCAGGGCCGAAGGATACAAACATTGATTCGAATCAGGAGATATAGCAATGGGTAAATACAGAAAGCTGGGCAAGCCCTCCGACCAGAGGAAGGCGCTTCTCAGGAACCAGACCACGGCTCTCCTCTATAATGGCAGGATTATCACTACCGAGGCTAGGGCCAAGGAAGTGAGGAAGATGGCCGAGCCCATCATCGCAATGGCCATAAAGGAGAGGGATAATACCGAAGAAGTCACCAAGACTGTCAGGATTCCCAGGAAGGATGTCAATGGCAAGAGGGTGAAGGAGGTAGTGGACGGAAAGAAAAGGACCGTATTCGATGAGCAGGAGCAGACCTTCAAAAAAGATCTTCCCTCCCGCCTCCACGCGAAAAGAAAAATGGAAAGGATACTCTACCCCGTGGTAGAGGTGCCTGCGGAGATGGCCGGGCGCAAGAGAAATACCAAGCGAGTAGATCTCATCCAGAAAATATTCGATGAATACGCACCGAAGTATGCCGACCGCAAGGGTGGCTACACCAGGATCATAAAGATAGGTCCCAGGAAGGGTGATGCTGCGATGCAGGTCGTGTTGGAGCTGGTATAAAACCCGCCCATTCCGGGCAATTCGTATAACAACGTAAGTACGTTTGACGTGGACCAAAAAAAGGGCGCATATGCGCCCTTTTTTTAAGTCATGCCTTTCCGTCGCAGCCGAGAACGTCTTTTATCTTGTGTGCCACCATGGCCTTTATGGCCTCCCTGGCGGGCTTTAGGTACTGGCGCGGATCAAAGTGATCGGGATGCTCGGTGAAGTGCTCCCTGATGGATGCCGTCATGGCAAGGCGTAGGTCAGAGTCTATGTTTATCTTGCACACTGCCATGGAGGCCGCCTTGCGCAGCTGATCTTCCGGAACGCCTATGGCTCCCGGCATGTTGCCTCCGAATTTATTGATCTTTTCGACGAATTCCTGCGGAACGGAGGATGCACCGTGAAGCACGATGGGGAATCCGGGGAGCTTTTTTTCTACCTCTTCCAAAACATCAAACCTAAGCTGGGGCTTGGTGCCGGGCTTGAACTTGTATGCGCCGTGGGATGTGCCTATGGCGATGGCCAAAGAGTCGCAGCCTGTCCGGTCCACGAATTCCTCCACCTCCTCGGGGCGGGTATAGGAAGAGTCCTCCTCGGACACCTGTACCTCGTCTTCGATGCCGGCCAAAGTCCCCAGCTCTGCCTCCACGACCACGCCCTTGTCATGCGCGTATTCCACGACCTGTTTGGTCAGGGCGATGTTCTCCTCGAAAGGCTTGGAGGAAGCATCTATCATGACAGAGGTAAAGCCCCCATCGATACAGCTCTTACATAGCTCAAAAGTGTCACCGTGATCCAGGTGCATGGCGATAGGAAGGTCATTTTCAATAATGGCAGCCTCAACCAGCTTCATGAGGTAGGTGTGGTTTGCGTACTGCCTAGCCCCCTTTGATACCTGAAGGATGAGGGGCGCGCGAAGCTCTCCCGCGGCTTCCGTGATCCCCTGCACGATCTCCATGTTGTTGACATTGAAGGCGCCTATGGCATAGCCTCCGTCGTAAGCTTTCTTAAACATATCCGTGGTAGTTACCAGTCCCATTTTGAATGAACCTCCTTTTTTCCCTCAAAAAAACAGTACAAAAAATTTTCTTTTTATAGTATAATAGAAACGAGAGAATTTTTCAAGCATTTCATTTAGACAGTTCCTAAGACAGTTATTAAGACATTTGCCGGTCAATCCGCCATAAGGGATATCGAACCATGAGCGAAACAAGCGAAACACTTAATATGTCCGTCTCCCTCATCACGGGCAAAAAAGGAAAAAAGCAGGTCTTCGTCATTTTTTCCGATGGAAAAAGGCAGGCGGAGATATCATATCCAAAGCTCGAGGTGCTTTCGAACAATGGCTTTGAGGAAAAGGAAATAGCCGCCCTTAAATTTTACATGAAGAGGAATAAGGCCCTTATCATCTCCAAGGCGAAGGGGATAAGCCTTCTGGATGCGCTATGAAAAAAATGGTATTATTTTACGTGCTCATGACCATGGCTGTGGTAATGGCTGTAGCGCTGACGATTCTGGCTTACGGGGCGATAAGACGCCATATTGTGGAGAGCAGGATCTCGGGCGATGTGTCAAATGTGCAGCAAAAGGATGGTGACGCGGAGGAGACCGTGGAACTAAAGATTACATTTGCCTCGATGCAGACCTCATGGACGGTAGCCATATCGAACCTCATCACATCCTTTGAAAATTCCCATCCCGGGGTCGATATAGAGTTTGACATATACCAGGACAGCGGATTCTACGAGGATACGCTAAACCGCCTCTATGCCAGGGGGGAGCTGGGCGATATAGTGGAGATGAACGAGCCCGTATACTATGAGGAGGTGGGAGTGCTCTGCCCGCTTCCCGGGGCGCTTTCGGCATTGACGGAGGGCAATTCCAAATACATGGGAAATACATATGGCCTTCCCACCTGCATCCAGACAGCAGGAATCATCTACAACAGGGACATATTTGATACCCTCGAGATCAAGGAGCCAAAAGACTATGACCGGTTCCTAAAGGTCTGTGGGAAGCTCTCGGAAAATGGCATAACGCCCATAGCCGTAGGAGGGGCGGATATGTGGAGATATCCCACGTGGATGTCGTATTTTTGGGAAAAGGACGTGGCAGATCCCGATGCAAAGTGGGTCAAAGGTCTTGATGAAAAGGATTTTGACTGGACGGATGATGACATAAAAAAAGCATTTAAAGATTTTTCCGGGCTGGCTGAAGAGGGATACTTAGATCCGCTCTGGCAGTCGGTACCCATGGACTCTGTTCCTTCCATGATATCTGAAGGACAGGCCGCAATGGCGTATGTGCAGGGATGGATGCTAAACGACGTGCTCTCCATTTCCGATGAGTCGCAGATAGGATGGTTTTACCCGGCGGACGATGAGGGGAATCCCATCACCCAAAAGCACATAAAAAGCTACTGGGGGATTACTGCGCAGTGTGGGAAGGATCCGAAAAAATATGAATACGCCAAGGAGTTTTTGCAGTATTTTTACCAGTCGGAGAATTACGCGCAGATATTATGGAGCGTTACGGGGGAGTCGGCTACGGTCACGGACGTGGAGTTTCCCGCCACATCGCTCCAGGAGGAAGTCATAAAGGGCGCATCCACGGAGACAGACGGACGGGAGCTTGAGGGAAGCAATTTTGGGGATGTAGCCCTGCCGC
>CAJOPH010000072.1 GCA_905236805.1 uncultured Eubacterium sp.
AAAAGCTTTATTGAAAATGCAAAAAAAAAATCTATGGAACTGTAGAATAATAAGTTGTGCATATGAACGAAAAGACAAGTCAAAATGTGCAATTTATTGTTCTATAGTTCCTATTCATGAGTAATGCTCTTAAGAACCGAAAGCTCCATCGTGTATACCTTATCCGCATACTCTTTTACGCCCTCTTCATGGGTAACAACAAAAACTCCCGCTCCCTCATCCGCAGCCATCCTAAGAAGGGAAAGTACAAATCCTGTATTTTCGTCATCCAAATCTCCGGTGGGCTCATCCGCAAATATATAAGAGGGTTTTCTTACCAGGGCCCTCGCTATGGCCATCCTCCTCATCTCTCCGCCGGAAAGCTCCCCGGATGAGACATCCCTCAAATGAGCTATTTGCGTCTTTTCCAACAGCCCTAATGCGTAGTTTTCCGAGTCGTTTTCAAGCTCATCATGGATTAGAAATGGGAGCATCACATTTTCCAGTACCGAAAAGTTTCCCAAGGCGCTTTGTCCCTGGGGAACCACTCCCATCTTTTTTCGCCTCAGGGAGGATTGTTCATCATCAGGCAAAGAATAAATATCGATCCCATCCAAAAAGACGCACCCCGACGAAGGGGGAAGTATGCCGCATAGCATGTTCAAAAAAGTGGTCTTTCCGCTCCCGGACCTTCCCATCAGGGTGACAAACTCTCCTTCATTCAATGAAAAATCCGTTTCCTTTACGGCTACGAAGGTATTTGATTTTCCGGTTTTCCTTATGAATCTCTTTGAAATTTTTTTCGCTTCTATTCCCATGCCCCTATTCCCATGACTCTATTCCCACGCTATTATTCCCATGTTTCTATTCCCATCAGTTCCCCTCTCTTAATACGGTTCCGGCATCTATTCTGCTAAGCCGTACCGCGCTTATCCCTGCGCTGATGGCCCCCGCCGACACGGACAAGAGGAAAGATCCCACAAAAATCCCCACCAGACTCCCTGCGCCAGGCATAAGGAAAGGAAGACCCATGAGATCTTCTATCAGTGTCCTAAAAGGCACCATTATCAAAAGACCGAGCAAAGCGCCCAAAAGACCCCCTATGCCTATGAGGATCCCCGCCTCTTTCATCACCAGGGAAAGAAGCTTTTTCCTTGAGGCTCCAATGACCCTCATTATGGCAAATTCCCTCTTTCGTTCATTGGTGATCATGGCAAACGAAATGATCATGATCACGGCACACAGGACCCAAAGCGCAACAATAAGAATACCTATCACAGAAGATGTTCCCTTAAGGCTCATCTGGACATCCGTTATCATATCATCCGTCTTTACCGCCACTACTTTCCTGACGTGAAGGTTTATGTCATTTAGCACCTCATCTACCGTATATCCTTCCGCTACCTTGATAAGGACACAGGAAACCACATTGTCAGGATCTACGTCATATAGATTCATCTTTTTTCCCACCGACGATGATATGAGCTCTTTTATGGTCTCCTCGGAAGTATATACGGTAGTATCCATGGATGTTCCTGTCTTGTCAAGCTTTGCCACCACACTACAGTCCATGTCATAAAAGGTAAGTGTATCACCGACAAAGGCATTCAGGTCATTTCCCACCACGATGTCCATTTTTTCAAGGTCTTTTCCATAGCTTTTTAATATCCAGGGCTGAACCGTAAAGTCGCTTTCGGGTTCTATCCCTATTATTTCCACGGGTATGGAACAGCAAGAAGAACTTAACGATGCCAGGTAAAACTGCGCGGAAATATTTCCTATGCCATCTAAGGACTTTATCTTGTCATAATATTTTTCATCCATGTAAAAATAGCCGGTATTTCCCTGGAGAACTATCCCTGAAAGGTTTGCCTTGGTGGTAGCCTCGTAAGGAACTACCATGATGTCAGCCCCCAGTCTGTCCTCCAGGGAAGAAAAACCATTCTTAAGCGAAAAAATCATAAAAGACCCCGAAAGCACCGCAAAGCTAAGAAGGAAGGATATGAAACAAAGCGCAAAGCTTCTTAAGGGTTTGTTTTTTATATTGGTAAGATAGATTCTCATGCTATATTCTTCCCGGCTTATTTCTTTTTCTTCCAGTCAGATACGGCCTTTGAGATAAGGTTTGTCAGGGAGTCTACCACAGCCACGATGATTATGAGCACCGCCATTACTATGACGAATGGCCTCATATACGCATGGCATCTCATATCGGCCATCATGCAGAGGTTTATTAGTGTTCCCGGGATAACGGCCATAAGGGCGGCCGTAGGTATCATGGCCAGCGCCAAACCTGTTTTTACCTGCTTCCCGGGGATGATAAGGAGAAGAAGGGACTGCAGGATGAGTATGATGCTGACACAAAATACTGCCTCTTGCGCCCAATGGCAGCTCATGATATTATCAGAATTCACGGCGCATGCGGAAAAGACAGTCTTTACCCCTGCCATAAGGATGATACTCATGATCAAAAGGGATACTCCAAGTACATATGAAACGGTCTTTTTTCTCTTTGCATCCTTTGTTTCTTCCTTTTCTTTGACCTCATCTTCGGACACATAGACCTTGGCTTCCTTGGAAAAATCCTTATTATTTTGCCCTTGTTCTTCATTGACAGAGACGCTTTTTATGTACTCTTCTTCTGTCCCATCCCCCTGATCTGCGGGAAGATTTTTTTCGTTTTCATTCATGTTTTAACACCTCCTAAACACATGATTTGACAAATCAAAAGTGATTCCCGGATGGTTCCGCACTTCGCACTCCCACCGGAGAACAATATAATCATATTTTCCTGTTTGGTATTTATCCGTAAAATCTTTTGTCAGAAATTCGCCATCCCTTTCGTGGCTTGTGAAATTATTATCAGACTTCAGGTAATAATCATATCCGCCCGTCATTGCGTCCCAGGTAATGTCTGTATTGTAATACATCCCATCTACCTTTACAAGGTTCCATGAGTGGTATTCCTTTCCGTCATCATACCTGGCCTGCCCTGTCACTATCCTGTTATCTATCCCCGCCTCCTTGAGCATCCTATAGAAAAGAACGCAAAACCCCTGACAGACGGCGGTTTTTTTCATCAGGGCGTAATAGGCGGTGGATTTTTTGTGGTTGTAGGAATTTTGCTTGTGAACTGTGTCATATGATACATTTTCCACTATGTAATCATGGATCCTTCTTACCTTTTGCTCATCCGTCATATCCTCCGTGAAGGAAAATGAATCCATGACCTTTTCCACATTCAAGCTTAGTTCTTCTTCCCACAAAGGATAGGAATAATATTTCGGATAGATCTTCAAGAACTTTTTTTGGGGGTCTTTATCCTCATATCCATATTCCAGATCATATCCTCCTATCTGGTACTTTAAATAATCCCCTTCGTCAGGCAGATCGCCATAGCTATACGCATCTTCCAACAATGAATCCGCAAGCTTTGATATTTCGGATATGTCCTTTTTTTCAGAGTAATACCTGACGGTAATATATTCAGAAAAACCTTTGAGTCCCTCCCGTAAAGTATATACCACCTTGCTTCCATTTGAAAAATATTCAAAATATTTTTCATCGAGGTACTTATCTTCCGATGAAAGTCCTTTGCTGTCATATGGGGCACCGGAGGATGATACTAAAAGGATTGCCGTCATTATAAAAATGATGGTCACCCTAATGGCTTTTTGCATGTTTTCTCCAGATGGCTATTTTATTTGACCTTGCAAGCAGGTTGTCGATATTTATCTTCATGGGGCAGATATTCCTGCATGAGAGGGATTTGGCGCATTTATCATATATGTGGGTTTTGTAGTCTTTTGCCCTTTTTTCATCATCCTCCTGAATAAACATCCTTGAAAGCGGCACCAAAAAGGCCGTCCCGTAAAAGTCCCCATCATGGTTAAATGAAGGACAGACCTCAAGGCACAGACCACACTGGAGGCATTTTAATGACTCATAGGAATCTTCCACCGTGTTTTTTTTATCAAAAGAAGCATAATCTTTTATAAAAGCATCTGTCTCTAAGAGGTTTTTTTTCAATATGCTCCTATCTACCACGAGATCCTTTATCACGGGAAACTTCCTTAAGGGCTCTATGGTGATTACGCCCTTTTTATAATCCCCAATCTTTGCAGCGCATGCAAGGGATGGCTTTTGGTTTATCACCATGGCGCAGGCTCCGCATTTTTTCTGGAGGCAGCTGTGTTCAAAAAAGATTTTTCTTTCATCTTCAAGCCCTTTGTTTATTTCCAAAAGAACCGTGGATATCGCCATGTTAGATTCATCTGTTTCAAACTCAAATTCCTCCCAAAAAGGATCTTTGTTTTTTTCTTTTTGCCTTAAAATCCGTATCTTATACTTCATGACCTTTAATCTATTTCCTGAAGGGAAATGTTTATTTCTTCATCCCTGTATTCTGACACCGTTTTTTTCCGGTATTCTTCCCTGGTCTTTGGGTAATCGATCCTGTAATGAGCCCCCCTGCTTTCCTTTCGCAAGATGGCTGACTTTATCATGGCTTTTCCCAAGGTTAGTTTCTTTTTATCCATATTTTTACAGGCTTTTTCTTGAAGAAGCTCCATCTGGTTAAGACCTTCCTGGAGGGAGGATTCATCCCTTACTATGTCAAGACACTTTCTTAGTATTTCACCTGACCTTGCGGATATTTCGGGGTCATCTGTCCCATAGCTTAGGGGCTTTATTTCCTTATCCGAATCCCTCGAAAAATCATCCCAGGCGTCATTTTCCATGATGGTCTGTGCGGCCCTCTTACCCCCGTATATGGCCCCCATGGTGGAATTCCCCCCCAGCCTGTTTGCCCCATGGTAAAGGGATGTGGCTTCGCCTGATGCATAGAGGTTTTTTATGTTTGTCCTGTGCATTTCATCCGTGTCTATCCCTCCCATGAAATAATGAATTCCGGGGGATACTTTGACGGGTGTTTTTTTAGGGTCAATGGATAGGTAATCCATGATCTCATCCCTTAGGTCGGGGAGCTTTTCCTTCCAGGTCTTTTTGGAAAGACCCCTCATGTCAAGGTAGATGGGGCTTTCATTTTCCTCATGGGATATAAAATACATCTCCCTCGATACCACATCCCTTGGCATAAGGTTCTTTAGCTCCGGATATTTTTCTTCCATGAAATAATATGGCTTTTTATCTTTTTCCACATAGAGCCTTCCGCCTTCCCCCCTGGCCGCCTCGGATATAAGGCACCTTTTCCCACTTATACCGAAGGTGGTGGGATGGTACTGTATCATCTCAAGGTTTGAAAAACGAACCCCGCAGGAAAAAAGAATGGCCTGTACGAAGGCATTGTTCTGGGTGGTGCCGGTGGTAAATCCGGGAAACAGGCCGTTTAACCCCCCGCAGGCTATGATCACAGGTCCCCTTAAAAGAATGGGGCTGTGGGAAGGGGCGTATTCATCCGCAATCCATGCTCCAAGGCAGGTATCCTTTTTTCCTTCGGGAAAAACAAGCCCCAAAAAGCAATGAGCGGAAAACCTCCTTACAAGCCCCATTTTTTCATATTTCCTGCACTCATCCGCAAGCGTATTTACAAGAATCCTTCCTGTTGAGCTCTTCGCGTAAGCCGTCCTTCGTTTCTTCTGTCCCCCGAAATACCTTTGCACTATGCGCCCGGATTCCATATTAAAGGGCATCCCAATGGAATGGAGGTACTCTATTACCGAAGGGGCGTTTTGGGTAAGGTTTCTTACGGCCTTTGGGTTTGCAAGATATACCCCGCCTTTCATTGTATCATCGTAATGATCTTCTATGGTGTCTCCATCCCCCATGGTATCAAGGACCGCATTTATCCCTCCTTCCGCAAGGGTCGACTGGGAACGGTAGGAGTCCTGACGGGAAACAAGGTTTACGTGTATGTTGTGTTCCGCAAGGCTAATGGCGCAAGATAGGCCTGAGAGCCCCGCCCCTATTATGTTTGCTACCTTATCCATAAAATATAATACCCAATGAAGCCTGCCGCGCAAAACAGCATGACCACCGACAAAACGAACAAAATATCCCCCGAGTATTTTCTAAGGGAAGGTATCCCCAGGGAAATAAGGAGAGGGTTGATATTTGAAATAATATGAATGGCCAGGCATACAACAAAAACGAGGGAGATGACCAGTTCAAAGGAACCAAACAAATTCAACCTGAAAAAACCATCCTCGCTTCTCCCCGCAAATATAAGTACGTGAAAAACCATGAAAAGGATAATGGCAAATCCCGAAACCCTCCTTGCCCAAAAGACAAGGTTTTCCCTGAAATAATATACACCGCTTTTTTTTATGGTTCTTAAGGAATCCGCGGTAAGCTTTGCCCCTATCAGTATATGGATAAATGCCAGGATCACAAAAAGGTTTGTGGCCACAATAAGCAGCATGCTTCCCCCTTCCATGATATTAAGCATCATGAATGCACCTGATATGGCATGAATCAGGAAAGTCAGCATCATAGCCCCCGTGATTATTGAATTTATCCTTCTCATCATTTGATCCCTTCTGTTTCGGATACGTCTATTTTAATTATGCCGTCTATTCCTTCAAGGGTCTTTGCCCCATACATATCATAATACTCCTTGGACATGATGATGATATCAAACCGCTTAGCTTCCGCCTTTGAAAGCATCATGGTCGCTTCCTTGATATACACCTTCATCTGGTTTTCGGGAAGGTGGGACATAAAGCTTTCAGCCATGGTCTCTCCCTGCTCATCACCCTTTGCCACATAAGCCCTTATGTCCTCAAAGAGAAATGAAATCTCTTCTCCTTTGAAAAAGCAAATCCAGGTCTTTAGGTTATCTTCGTCAGGATGCATGTCTTTATTTATAAAGACCACAAATTTTCCCGAAGGCTCATCCAGTGCCACAGATGCCGAAGATACTGCATCCTCCCCCGAAACAAGGGTTTGGAAAAAGGGGGAGGTAAGAAATGGAACCCCCAGCATTATGAAAAGGGACAAAAAAACAATGATTATATGCTTGATCAGGTTCATAATACATATTATTCTTCTGCCTGGGAGAGGGCATCTTCCACGGCTTCCTTAAACTCTTCGTAATTGATGGTGGCTCCCGATATGGCGTCAACCCCTGAAAGGGAGCCTGTTTCTACCAGCTGCGCCGCATATTCATCGCAGGCGGCCACAGCCTTTTGGGCCTTGGTGTAATAATCCTGGTTTGCCACGGCTCCGCCTTCCTTGCCATATTCTGAATCCTTCAAAGTTCCATCCAGCATATAGGTTTGGTAGGTACACTCTGATATCGCACCGTCCTTGACAGTGATATTTACGATGCCGTACCCATTTCCCTCTTCAGAATCATCTTCCCCCTCTTGCGTATGCTCCTGGCTTTTTCCTTCATAGGATCCATCCACATAAGATTTGGGCTCTGATGAGCCGCAGGCAAAGAAAATACAAGAAGAGATGGCAACTGTCAATATAAAGGTTAAATTCTTTTTAAGCATCTGTAACTCCTAAAATCACGCTATGATTTTTATTCATTACCTTTTTCGGTAAGCGTTATCTTTTTTATTTTTCCCGTAAAGTTTTCATTTACTATTTCGTGGTCATATTTACCGGACCTTAAAACCATAGTCCTTTGCGCCACCTCGGCCACCTCCGGGTTATGTGTGACCACTACCAGCGTAGTCCCTTCCGCATGAAGCTTCCTAAAGAGCTCGACCACTATCTCCTCGTTCTTCTCATCGAGGTTTCCCGTGGGCTCATCTGCCAAAATGATCTCCGGATAATTTATAAGGGCTCTTGCCACGCAAACCCTCTGCTGCTCTCCTCCCGAAAGCTGGGAGGGAAGGTGGTGTGCCCTGTCCAAAAGTCCTACCCTGTCCAAAGCCTCCAGGGCTTCTTTTTCATCGGGCACGCTGTGGTAATACTGGGATACCATGACATTTTCCACGGCCGTTAAGTATTGGATCAAATGGAACTGCTGGAATATAAGGCCTATCTTATCCCTCCTTATGGCGGTAAGCTGCTTCGAGCTAAGCTTCGTAAGATCCTCACCGTCCAGAAGAACCTCTCCTTCTGATGCATGATCCATACAGCCTATGATATTCATCATGGTACTTTTCCCCGAACCGGAAGGTCCCATGATGGAGACCCACTCTCCCTTTTCAACGGAAAAGTTCACATGGTCTAAGGCATACAGTTTTCCGTATATCTTGCAAACGTCTTTTAATTCCAATAAACTCATGTCTACTCTCCCTTCAAAACTAACGCGGGATCTATCAGGGTGGCACTCCTTATGGGAAGAATGCAGGCTATGGCCGTAACCGCCACGGACGATAGCACGGATATCGGTATGAGCAGCGGCCTGAATACTATGGAGCTGCTAAAAACATTTATCGATACTTCCTGTGCAAACAAAAATCCAAGACCTGCGCCCAAAAGCCCTCCCAGGGCTCCAAGAAGGATGTTTTCCCCCATGAATTCCCATATGATCTCGGTATTGGTCGCGCCAAGCGCCTTCTTTAATCCTATCTCCCTGCGCCTTTCAACCACCACGGCCATCATCGTGGTAGCCACACATATCATGGTAAGGGCAAGCACCACTATGGTGACAAGAAGCACCAAGGACTGAAGCTTTCCCAATACCGTGGTCTCTGATGCGGTAACCCTCTTTATGAGCCTTGCGTCAATGGCAGGGACACTGTCTGATATCTCCTTGGCATATGCACTTAGCTGCTCGGAATCGGATGATACGGAAACCTCCGCAAGATCATATGTAGTATCATCCCCTGTCAAAGTCTCCATATCTCCCAAGGTCATATAAAGATAATCTTCTTCCGAACCTCCTGTCTCAAGGATCGCGCTGCACTTGAGTGTAATCTCATTGTCAAAGACTATCTCTTCCTCATCGGATACCTCATCAGAATCTTCATAGGAATAATCCTCCGAAACCAAAGCGTTGCCCTCTTCCGTATCAGGCGCAAAGGTGATGGTAACATCTTCTCCCTGCTTTATGCCATAGGTATCTGCTACCGTGGCACCCACCATGATCTCCCCGTCGCCGGCAGGCCACTCTCCGTCTACTGACCAGTAGGGGGATGTCTTTTCGGCTCCCTCCATATCGGTAGCCGCCGCAAGTACGGGCGTGGAATTGATCCTTACCGTCTCATACCTGTATGGGGCAACCCCCACCACCTCATCTTCCGGAATGAGGCAGATCCCATCATCTATGTCGCTTTGGGAAAAATCTTCCCCGGAGGCCACAAAGAGCATATTTGCCCCGTAGTTTCTAAACTCCGCGCCCATCTGCCTTGGAACATCATAATATATGGTGATAAGTCCGCATAATATGGTAGCCCCTATAGCTATGGCAAGAAGAGCCACGAGCATCCTGGACCTTCTCCTTATCAGGGAGGCTGTGATCATCCTAAAATACATCTTACGCTTCATGTCCGTCACCTCCCATGCAGCACTTCGGCAGGTCTAAGGCGAAGCAGCATCCTTATGGCGGGTATGCTGCCAAGCAAAGTCACAAGTATCACCAAAACCGCCACTATGGGAATCACCATCGGCCTCATGGTGATGGATGACCCAAAGACCGTAAGCCCTATTATCTGCGCAAAGCCATATCCCGCAAAAAAGCCTGCCACACCGCCTAATATAGCAGAAATAATGATTTCTGTCAATACCAAACCGGTGACCGCGCCATTTTGGGCCCCTATGGCCTTCATAAGCCCTATCTCGCCCGCCCTCTCCATGACGGATGCGGTAACGAGGTTACAAATGCCAAGGGCAGCCCCTATCATGGAAAGTATGGTGATAAGGATCATAAGCAGCTGAGTCTTTTCAAGGATGGAGCCTTCTGAGTCCGCCACCTGGCGTACGGCCGATGCCACAGAATCCGTGATAACTTCCTGAATCTGGTAACAGATGGCGCTGACATAGGCCGTGCAGTACCAGGTCTCATACTGGCTGATGGTAAGGGATGAAGGATCCTTTGCGGCCTTTTCGGAAAGCTCGTTGTCAGGCGTGGTAAGCGCTGAGACTTCAATATTATCAACACACCCATCAAGCCCGCTAAGGGCCTGCGCCTGATCTAATGTGACATAAATATTGTCATCCTCTTCTCCACCTGCGTCAAATATCCCAACCACGGTGAATGTTTCGGAAGACTTAAGACCTTTAAGGCTTATGCTATCTCCCACGGAGAGACCTTCTTTTTCGGCAACCGCTGTTCCTGCCATGCAGGGATTTTTGGCAGAAGAAGCCTGCTCATCTATCCACTCTCCGTCTGTTACCTCCCACCAGCTCCGCAGGCTCTGCATTCCCGCATCAAGGCTCTCGCCCGTTGGAAGATCCATGTGGTGGTTAAACCACGCCCCAATCACATTGACATCGTTTCCCGATTCATCAGTGACGGAAGCGTTAAGGAAAGGGGAATAGTCCACTATGTTAAACGCCCAGAATATGGTCTTTATATTTCCCAGCTCATCTTCCTTGAGGTATGAACCTATCTCGCCTCCACCAGTGTCATCTTCTATGTCATAAAGGTCTGATATGACGGATGAGTCCTTGGGAACCACGTTGATATTTGCCCCATAGGTCTTTAGCTCCTGGTTCACCTTGTCCCCTACATCCAGCATGACCGACAGCATCGCCGTAGCCAATGATGAACCCAGCGCAATGGTGAAAGCAATCATGAGCATCTTTTTCCACTGCCTGAAAAAAGCACCCCTGATCATTCTGATAAACATACTGTCCTCCTAAAAATCATTTGAACTCTGATTCGTATTCCAATAGTCCTTCTATCGGGACTATTATCATCCCATCCGATATGGAGTAATCTATCACTATCGGGTTGCACCCGCCCTTAAATCCTATCGTTGATATATTCATTACTACGTCACAGAGCTTGCAAACTACCTGTCCGTCCCTTTCATAATATCCCGTCTCACCGCAGATATCGCAGGCATCAAGCCCCACTCCGTAGGAAGAAGATGACTTTTGTATGACTATGAACCTTATATTGGTGCCGTCTTCCGTTTCATAGGCAAACCTGTGAAGATGCCCGTCAGAGACCTGCTCAAAGGATACATATACGTTTTCATCATCCACATCCGCCGCGTCCTCAACGGGAGAAAGCTCCACCACCTTTGTATCATAGGCCTTTACCACCGTCATGTTCAAAACCACAAGCACAAAGCAAACGATAGCCGTCGTAGCCCACCTTCTCGCACTCCTCCACTTCGCCTTTATCTTCCTGTGTTCGGCAGGGTTTGACCAGGGCTCTTTTTCCATGGAAAAGCTCCTTGCCCACAAAATCATGGGAATCGCCAAAGCTACCGCCATGGTCAGGTAAATAAAATAATCAGAGTGATTCGATGAAAAGACCGTTATCGAAAAAACCATATGATTTGATTCTATTATCCTCTTCGCGAGCATAATGGACAAACATACCGTAACCTGCCTTAGAGCGTTGATAAGGAGGGTTAGGAAAAACAAAACAGATACTATCTTCAGGGAAAGCTTGTTTGCTCCCTTGTACACCGAAAACCCCGCCACCACGGCAAGGATTATCCCGCAAAGATAACCTATCGTCTTGTATAGGTAGTCCGTGGAGATAACGCTCGAAGATGTCTCAAGGAAAGTATATGGGTAAGCTATCACATCAGGCAACGCATATAAGATGAGCGTGGCCAGCAAAAGCGCCAAAATAACAGCCGATATGACGCCTATTATTCTTATCTTCTTGACCGGTGTAAATGACAAGATGGTAAACAGCACAAAAAGGCATAAAGATACCGAAAAAATCCTCAGGTTCCATATACCCGTATCTATCCTGTTCGTGGCATTTTTCATGTAGGACATAATGAAAGCCAAAACAAGTCCCAATCCTATCCCGCATAAATGAATCACCATCCCCTTGGGCATGTTTTTCAACTTCACGAAGGACAGCGAAAGACAGGTGACTATCACTACGGATATAAGGTTTTGTGATGTGGAAATAAGGTAGCTAAGCATTTAAACTTCCCCCCAAAAACAAGCCATTACCATAAACGCAAATTTGCGTTATGCCGAAATCCTAAGAAATCGACATAACGCCGGCTCACTCATAGATATTTATTGTACTGGTGTTTGCTAAATATTTTACCACTCCTGCGGTGTGTACTCCCATCCCTCAAATGTATAGGTAAGGTTTCCATCTGCAAAATAATCATCGAATGATCCCCCGGGACCTGTCTCAGAGTCCGTGTGAAGAAGGTATCCATTCTCACCGGGGCTGTGGATGGTGATGGTAAGGTCATATGTACCTGCATCGGGAAGGGCGATGTTTGCGCCATAGTGCGGACCGTCCGACGCACTCATGGTCATGAACGTACCCTCTGCGGCAACATTTCCGTCCTGATCGGCTACGGAATAGTCTACCGTAAGGTAAGGTACCCAGTCGCCCACGCCAAAACCAAGGGTGTTTTCAAGGGCAGAGATATCAGCCTCAAGATGGATGTCAAAGTCATCCGTACCAATGGTGGTGTCCCCGCCATTGGACATGGGTACCGGCTGGAAATATACAGCCGAAAGGTTGATAAATCCTACTTCCTCATCCTCAAATATGGGATACTCCGTAAATCCTGACTCTTCACCCGGAGCAGCTGCGCCCGCGTCAGCGGTCTCTGTGGTAGCGGCGTCCGTGGTGGTATCAGCAGTCTCCTGCGTCTGCTCCTGATTGCTTGCGCTCTCAGAACTACCGCTCCCGCAGCCAACAAGTGCCATAGAAGCTACGCACGCAGCCGTAAGAAGAGCCATTAAATTCTTCTTTCTCATTTTCTTAATCCTCCTCATTTACAAAAATATCTAAGTGATAAAATATATCATAAAGCCTCTTTTAGGAAGGCATCATGAACTTTTTTTTATATCTGTCAAAGTCATCAAGCCGCCTCCGCAGCCTCTTTTTCCATTTGTTCCTTAAGCTTTTTATTTCTCTTAAGCTGCCAGATAAATACTATTATGGTGACCACAAGAAGTATTAGCTGTGGGAAGACTGTCTGGTCACAGGGGTATACCCCAAGTATCTCAAGCACGGAGTTGGAGGGGATCCATGATACCAAAGGCGATGATGTCATGGTGATGACATCCCCCTCTATAAGCTCCTTTATTCCCGATCCAAGGAAGGCTATAGACATGATAAACATCAGTATGCTGGTTCCCAGGAAAAATGGTTTCAACGGAAGCTTCAGGCTAAAGAGCCTGATGGCAATGTAAACAAAGACGAGGCACACGCACCCTACCCCAAAGCCTGCCCATACCATGTTGATGTCGGTTCCTAAAAGCATGGGCTGGAAGAAAAGTATCACTTCCGCCCCCTCCCTGTACACCGCAAGGAAGGCCGTAAACGCCAACGCAAAAACCGAACCTTTTTCGGAAGACGATTTTACTTTTGACTTTATATACGCACTCCAGGCCTCGGACTCTGACTTCGACACCATCCAGTTTGATACCCAGTAAAGAACCACAACGGCTATAAGGGCCGTAACGCCTTCTATCACCTCCTGGGAAGCGGAATTTGCAAGCTTTAGCTGATTTAGCGCCCATGCGGATATGAAGGATGCGACTATCCCAAGGACAGCCCCCCAGTATACAGGATGAACCAGTTTTTTTTGCTTTTCCTTATCCTCCGTGGTCTTAAGAAGATATGCCAAAATGGCTCCCACCACAAGGATGGCCTCAAAACCCTCCCTAAGGATGATGGTAAAGCAGGCTATAAACGTGGCTACCGCGGCAGACCTGGTGGTTCCTGAAGAGCCCTCATCAGCCGCAGACGTATCAGATGCATCGTCTTCTTCGGTGGTACCATCCAGTATATGCGCATCGGTGCGGAGCATGGATTTTAAGGTGTCGCATTCCGAAACAAACTCATCCTCCGTACCGTTATTTTTTGTGACAGACTTACACGATGAAAACTGAAGCTCCATTTCGGACTTTCTGGCTCCTGAGATATAGCCCATGGCCACCCTCTCGAAGCCTGTGGTCTCATAGTATCCATAGTAGGCATCGTTTATGCAGTCATAGGCGCCTTCCATGTCACCGTCCGCAAACTTTACCTTGCCTGCTTCTATGACCTCGTCCATGGCATCCACCACATCTATCCATGTCACGGTCTCAATACCCGCATCGGCAAGATATTCATCCCATGTGGAATAATATTTTGATGCAAAAAGCTCTGTCGCCAGGGTATCTTCTGTCTCCTCGGTCTCCGTACCGGAAGTCCCGTCCAAAACATTTGCATCCTCATGGAGCATGGAGGATAATGTATCAACCTCAGTGTTAAACTCATCTACGGAGCCATTTTTCTTGGTTACGGATTTGCAGGACGAAAACTGAAGCTCCATCTCGGACTTTCTGGCCCCTGAGATATAGCCCATGGCCACCCTCTCAAAACCCGTGGTCTCATAGTATCCATAATAGGCATCATTTACACAAGCATAGGCTCCCTCAGCATCCCCCGCCGCATACTTTTCCTTTGCACTGTCAAGCACGGCATCCATGGCATCTACCACTATGTTCCATGTGGCATCCATCGTGCCGGTACCTTCCTGATATTCGCTCCAGGTGGAATAATAATCCCCGTCTGCCAAAGCCGACACGGGGAAGGATAATCCCAAAAGCAAGGCAGCACCCAGAACAAAACAAGAGATTTTTTTGACAGAATATTTATACAATTTCATAGAACTAATCCTCGTTTTCTGTAACTTATCTAGGTTAGTATTTTCTAACTCACCCCAAGTGCATATGATACCACATATCTATCAAAAAGTAAAGGGGATTTATTGATATAAATATATCAATAAATCCCCCTGAAAATCCATGCAAATCCTTCAGAATCCTTATGCCTGGTCTATCCTGTCCCTTATCTGCATCATCCTTCTGTCCAGCTGGTTTATGATGTCGGCACTGTATCGAAGCTCTTCCACTATGGACTCAGAATGTGGGATTTCTTTCTTATATTTCATCTTATGCTCGACCGATGCCCAAAAATCCATGGCTATCGTCCTAAACTGCACCTCCACATGCATGATCTTTTTCTCATTCATGAGGAAAATGGGAACCCCCAGTATGAGGTGTAAGGACCTGTAGCCGTTCCTTTTGGGATTGTTTATGTAATCCTTTTGTTTGATAAGGGATATGTCGTCCTGCTTTATCAAAGCATCCCTTAACCTGAAGATATCGTCCACGAAGGAACATATTACCCTTACCCCCGCAATGTCATCCAGCTGGGTTTCTATGTTCTTCATGTTGAATTCCAAAGACCTTCCCTTTATCTTGTCATAGATGGAAGAAGGGGTCTTTATCCTGCTTTTTATGGACTCTATAGGGTTTCTGTTGTCCCTTACGGTAAGCTGGTTGTTCAAGACGTCCAGCTTGGTACGCACCTCTATCATGGCGCACTCATAGCACATCATAAGGTAACGGAACTCCTTCATCTCATCCTGAATGGAAATAAGCTCCGCCACCCTGTTATCGGATATCTGATGGAGATTTTCATCAAAGCCATTGCCTGTCAGATGGTTCTCCAGGTAATTAAGCATTATCTGCTCTTCCTTACCGGAAAGGGAAGAATCCGATTCATCCAAAATGAGCCTTTCCTTTGGATCGTCAATTTTTCCTGCATCATCCCTGACCAATACGCCGGTAAAATCATTTTTTTCATCCATGGCTAAATACTCCTACCACATTTCAGCCAGCTCATATATGAGCCTTTCGCTCTTTTCCCATCCAAGACATGGGTCTGTAATGGACTTTCCGTACACTCCTTCCCCTATTTTCTGTGAACCGTCTTCTATGTAGCTCTCTATCATTATGCCCTTCACCAGACCTTTAATGTCATTGGAAAGCCTGCAGCTGTTTAAGACATCCTTGCTTATCCTTATCTGCTCCAAATATTTTTTGCCGGAATTGGAGTGGTTTACGTCCACTATGACCCCGGGATTCTTTAACTGTCTTTCCTGGTAATTTTGGTACAAAAGTTCCAGATCCTCATAGTGATAATTAGGATGGTTCTTTCCGTAATAATCCACGTACCCCCTTAATATGGCATGGGCCAAAGGATTCCCCGGGGTCTTTACCTCCCATCCCCTGTAAATGAACATATGGGAGCTTTGGGCGGCCGTAATGGAGTTCATCATCACGGAAAGGTCTCCCTCCGTGGGATTTTTCATGCCCGCAGGGATCCCGAGTCCACTGGCCGTCAGCCTGTGCTGCTGGTCTTCTACAGACCTTGCTCCTACCGCCACATAAGACAAAAGGTCTGAAAGGTACCTGTGGTTTTCGGGATAGAGCATCTCATCCGCACAGGTAAACCCCGTCTCCTCCGCAGTCCTTTGGTGCATGCGCCTTATTGCCAAAATCCCCTGCAACATGTCCTCATGCCTCGAAGGATCCGGCTGATGGAGCATCCCCTTGTAGCCCGTACCTAAGGTGCGGGGCTTGTTCGTATATATCCTGGGAATGATAAAAAGCTTGTCAGATACCTTGTCCGCAGCCTTCCTAAGCCTTCCCATGTAATCCAAAACTGCGTCTTCATTGTCAGCGGAACAAGGTCCTATGATGAGAAGGAGCTTGTCAGATTTGCCCTCAAATATGTCCCTTATTTCCCTGTCCCTTTCTTCCTTTAGTCTTGCCACCTTCTCCCCGACAGGATACTGCTCCTTTACCGTTTTGGGCACAGGAAGCTTTCTTAAAAAATTCATATCCATGACTAAAAACCACCCTTAATCATAATAATTCATAACATCCAAACCAATCAACAATACACCAAAACAAACGTTTTGTCAACATCACAGGCTATATCACATATCTATATCAAGCTCCACCGGGCAATGGTCAGAGCCGTAGACACCGGTGTGAATCTTTGCATCCTTTAGCCTTTCTTTTAAGATTTCTGACACAAGAAAATAATCTATCCGCCACCCGGCGTTTTTCTCCCTTGCCTTAAAACGGTAAGACCACCAGGAATATACGCCCTCCCTGTCAGGATAAAAATATCTGAATGTATCTATAAACCCTGATTCCAAAAGAGCTGAAAATTTCCCCCTCTCCTCATCGGTAAAGCCCGCGTTGCGGCGGTTGGTCTTTGGATTTTTAAGGTCTATCTCCTTGTGGGCTACATTAAGGTCGCCGCACACTATGACAGGCTTATTCTTTTCGAGGTTCTTTAGATAATCCTTAAAATCATCCTCCCATTGCATCCTGTAGGGCAGCCTTTCCAATTTTTGTTTGGAGTTTGGGGTGTAAACGGTGACAAAATAAAATCCGTCATATTCCAGCGTAATGATCCTTCCCTCATGGTCATGTTCATCTATTCCCATTCCATATGAGGCGCGAAGGGGTTTATTTTTTGTGAAGACGGCCACGCCTGAATATCCCTTTTTTTCGGCATAGTTCCAATACTGATGATAGGTGTCGGGGATTTTAAGGTCGATCTGACCCTCTTTAAGCTTTGTTTCCTGGACACAGAAAAAATCCGCATCAGCCTCATCGAAAAATTCATGGAAATTTTTGCCCACACAGGCCCTTAGGCCATTCACATTCCAGGAAATACACTTCATGCGGTAAATCCCTCCCTGCCAAGGATATAGTCTATAAACTGCCGGGCACACCTTCCCGAATACCCCCCGTGTGCGACCTCCCATTTATTCGCCTCTTCCAAAAGCTCATTTTCAGGCATTTTGCAGCCGTTTCTTATGGCAAGGATCTTGACCATTTCCCTGAATTCCGTGGAAGATGGCTTTCCATAATAAATCTGCATCCCGAAGCGGGCAGCAAGGGAAGTTTTTTCCTGCACCGTATCAGATGTATGCATGTCTTCGTCCCTGTCGTTTTTGTCAGATACACTCTCCCTAATAAGGTGCCTTCTGTTCGATGTCGCATAGATAAGGACATTGGAAGGACGAACCTCCAGCCCCCCTTCTATAACGGCCTTTAAGTATTTGTAATCGGTCTCAAATTCTTCAAAGGAAAGATCGTCCATGAAAAGAATGAATTTATAGTTTCTTGGCTTTAGCGAGGATATTATCCCGTTTATTTCCCTAAACTGGTGCTTATATATCTCTATCACCCTAAGGCCGTCCTTGTAATATCTGTTCATAATGGCCTTTACGGAAGAGGACTTGCCTGTTCCCGCATCACCGTAGAGAAGGCAGTTGTTGGCAGGAAGGCCCTTAAGGAAGCTTTCCGTATTTTCGATCAGCTTTTGCTTTGCGTATTCATACCCGATAAGGTCATCCAAATCCATTGAAGAAACATTTTCAATGGGGATAATGGATGTTTCATCATCACCATCTATCACCCTGAAAGCCTTGTGAAGACCTAAAGCTCCTACCCCGTAATCCTTATAAAAACCCGTACAGTAGTCCTTAAATTCCATGGCATTATCGGTATTGGCAAGTATCTTTGACAGGTGGACTATGCTATCTCTTATGTCAGGGTTAAAGGAGATTACCCCTTCATCGGAAGACCTCCTGTAATTTGCTATCACGGGGTAAAGCATAACACCGCAGGTATCTGCCACCTGACCCAGCGGATAGTCGAAAAGGGATTTTAAGATCTCAAAATCGTGAAGGGCTATTTCATTGATGCTTCCATCCACCATACCTCTTCCTTCACATGAAAGGCTGTAGGGGTTTTCGTGTGTCACTATTAAAAATGTCAGGTAATCCTGCCAAAGGTTTCCCTCGAATCCAAACCTCTGGGCATAGTCAATGAGACCTCCAAACACCTCATAAAACGTGGTCCTTATATCCCAGGCGTCATCATCGTCATCCCAGTCGTCATCATCGTCATCGTCCCAGTCATCATCGTCGTCATCAGGCAAAATATCATCCTCATAGTCATGTATGATCTCCCATACACTGTCAAAAATCTCCCCCTCTGCAAAGTCCCTGAAAAGTATAAGTTTATCCTCATCGTGCATAAACCTGTCAATCTCCTTTATCTTGTGGAATCTGTACTCACCGGATTTGTTTTGAAACATGAAAAATCTAGCCATAATATGTAATACCTGTTAAATGTTATACCTCAATAAGTATAATCAATAGCACAATCAATAATATGTATCAATGACGCGCATCAATAGTTGCCAAGTATCCTTAAATTTATCGCTTCTTCCCTTAATCCCCTTATCGCATTCTTTACCGGGGACTCGGCAAGGTTTCCCTCGAAATCCACAAAGAAGCAGTACTCCCATGTCCTCCCGGGGATGGGACGTGACTCTATCTTTGACATATTAAGGCCATTGAATATGAAGTGGCCTATCAGCCTGTAGAGGGCTCCCCTCTCATGGGGCAAAAGGAAGGAAATGGATATTTTCCCGGCATCCTTACGGAATATCCTCTGATTTGTAACCACGATGAAGCGGGTAAAATTTTCATCGTCCAGGCTGATATTTTCCGCCAGAATATCCAGCCCGTAAAGCTCAGCCGAATGCCTGGATGCTATGGCCGCCTGGTTAAAGAGATTATCCTCCTTTACCTTCTGCGCCGCCATGGCGGTATTTTCGGCTTCCACCTGCCTCATCCTCCTGTGGGCATCCAAAAATCTTGCGCACTGGGAAAGTCCCTGTGGGTGGGAGTAGACGGTATCTATGTTTTCCAAAGATGATTTGGGAAGCCCTAAGAGGCAATGCTCTATTTTTACCACGACTTCCCCCACTATATAATTTTCAAACTCGGCCAACATATCGTAATTCTGGGAGACTATTCCGGCCGTGGAATTTTCTATGGGAAGAACCCCATAGTCGGCCGCCCCGTCCGCTATAAGATGCATGGCGTCACGGAAGGTCTCTACGTTCACCCTGTCGGTATCTTCCCCAAAATACTTGATGAGGGCCATCTCCGAATAGGCACCCTCCACTCCCTGGAAGACTACCCTGACGTCCTTTTTTTTCAAAGAATCCACCGCTATGAAGGGAAGGTTTCCCTTAGCTCCCCGTTCGGTAAGCTTTTTGTACTGAAGCTTCCTGCTCATGGACATTAACTGTTCGAAGAGTTCCCTTATGCCTTCCCTGTTAAAATCATTGGAAGCCATGGCAGATACCTCGGCAATCTTTTGCCTCTCCCTCTCCTTGTCAAATACGGAGCGTCCGTTTGAAATCTTGTATTCGGCCACTTCCTCACAAAGTGCCATCCTGTCCTCGAAAAGGGAAACGAGGTTTTTGTCTATATCATCTATCCCTTTTCTTAATTCACTTAAATCTCTCATATATTACACCATATCAAAAAGCGATATCTGGTTGGTCTCCGGTAGCCCCACCAGGATTCCCAGCTCTTTTAATTTATCCGTCATGGAATTACCGACCTTTGCCCTCTTCCTAAAGTCATCCATGGAAAGGAAGGGGCCTTCCTTTGCCGCAGTCTCTATATTTACCGCAACGCTCTCCCCGAGGCCGGGTATCGTATCTAAGGAAGGCATGAGCTTTCCTTCAATCACCCTAAACCTTGTGGATTTTGCCTCGTAGATATCTATCGGGGCAAATTCAAAGCCCCTTTGGTACATCTCATAGACATTCTGCATGGCATCCATGGTGCCTTCTTCCGCCTGGCTTAGCTCTTTATTGTCAGAGCGCCTCTTGAAATCCTCCATATGGTAGGAAAGCCTGTCCTTCCCCATCGTCATTATCTCATAGTCAAATTTCTTCTTTGCCCTTATTGAAAAATACGCCGCGTAATATTGAAGAGGATAATTTATCTTAAACCAGGCTATCCTCCACGCCATCATGACATAGGCCGCGGCATGGGCCTTTGGGAACATGTAGGAAATCCTGTTGCACGACCATATGTACCAATCCGGTACACCATTTTTTTTCATCTCCTCCTCAAACTCACCGGTAAGACCCTTTCCCTTACGGACATTTTCCATGATCGTAAAAGAAAGCTCACTTTCCATACCCTTTCCTATGAGATAAGACATTATGTCATCCCTGGTACAGATAGCCGTGGATATCGTAGCCTTACCTGCCAGGATAAGGGTCTGGGCGTTGTCCAGCCATACATTGGTCCCGTGTGAAAGACCGGATATGCGCACAAGGTCTGCAAAGGTGGAAGGCTTTGTATCCTCAAGCATCCCTATCACGAATTTGGTTCCAAACTCAGGCACCCCCAAAGAGCCTGTGGAGACGTTTATGTCTTTCGCGGATACCCCCAGGGCTTCGGGGGATTTGAAAAGGGACATTACTTCCCTGTCATCCAAGGGTATTTCTTTGGCGTCTATATCCGTCTCATCCTCCAGCATCTTTATCATGGTGGGATCATCATGTCCTAGGATGTCAAGCTTAAGGAGGTTGTGGTCTATGGAATGATAGTCAAAATGCGTGGTAATTATGTCCACGTCCTTGTTTGCGGGATGCTGTATCGGCGTAAAGGAATAGATGCTTTCACCGTGGGGAAGGACTATTATCCCTCCCGGATGCTGGCCCGTGGTCCTTCTCACCCCCACGCACCCCTTGAGGAGACGGTTCATCTCGCACTTTCTTTTCTTTATTCCCCTATCCTCAAAATAATTTTTGACAAACCCGAAGGCATTTTTTTCCGCCAAGGTGCCTATGGTGCCTGCCCTGAAGGTCTGGCCTTTGCCGAATATGACCTCGGTATAGGCGTGTGCCTGTGACTGGTATTCACCTGAAAAATTAAGGTCTATATCAGGCTCCTTGTTTCCCTTGAACCCTAAGAAGGTCTCAAAAGGAATGTCAAACCCGTCCTTTAAGAGCTTTTTTCCACATACGGGGCAGGGTTTGTCGGGAAGATCGCACCCCGCCCCTCCCGCATGGGCCTTTACCTCATCAGAATCAAAATCCACATAATGGCAGGATGTGCAGTAATAATGGGGAGGCAGGGGGTTTACCTCCGTGATCCCTGACATCGTGGCCACAAAAGATGAACCCACGGACCCACGTGATCCTACCAGGTACCCGTCATCAT
This sequence comes from uncultured Eubacterium sp., assembly GCA_905236805.1. GTDB lineage: Bacteria > Bacillota > Clostridia > Lachnospirales > Lachnospiraceae > RUG14243. Next base: position 21,903 of record CAJOPH010000072.1, read on the forward strand.
TGGAATGCTTGACCAGCCTTTGGGCAATAATGTACATCACGGCAAAGCCGTTTGATATAATGGAATTAAGCTCTCTTTCCAGTCTCTCAGTGACCAAAGCCGGCAGGGGATCCCCATACATGCTCTTTGCCTTTTCATAGCACAAATGCCGCAGCTCCACATCGGAATTTTCTATTACGGGAGGGCATTTGTCGGGACGTACCGGAGATATCACGTCACACATGTCCGCTATCATATTGGTGTTTTTTACAACCACCTCATATGCCTTCTCGTACCCCAAATAAGAAAACTCATCCAGCATCTCCTGCGTCGTATGAAGGTACAAAGGGGGCTGCTCATCCGCATCCTTGAACTTTTGGCCGGCCATGATGATCCTTCTGTAGATTTCATCCTCAGGATTAAGGAAGTGGACATCGCAGGTTGCAACCACGGGTTTTTCCAGTTTCTCACCGATGGAGACTATTTTTTTGTTTATCTCCTGCAAGTCTTCCACCGTATCTATGCCGTTTCCCTCTTCCTTTAGCAAAAAGGCGTTATTGCCTACAGGCTGTATCTCCAGGTAATCATAAAAGGATGCGGTCTCCGTGACCTCATCATATGGCCTGTTATTTACGATCTTTCTGTATAATTCCCCTGCCTCACAGGCAGAGCCTATAATGAGCCCTTCCCTGTATTTTTCAAGGAGGCTCTTTGGAATGAGGGGACGGGAATTAAAGTACTTAAGATGGGACTCGGAAACCAGCCTGTATAAATTTATCCTTCCTATCTCATTTTTTGCCAGGATTATCACATGGTATGAATAGAGCTTCTTTATGGAATCATCAGACATATGGGCGGCCCTGTTCATTTCATCCAGGGTATATACGCCCTGTTTGTCAAGCCTTTTGCAAAGCTCTATGAATATCTGCGCGGTGCACCGAGCGTCATTTACCGCCCTGTGATGCCCCTCCAGGGGAATCTTTAATTCCTTTGCCACCTGGTCGAGCTTGAAACGCTTCAGCCTTTGCAAAACAAGCCTTGACATCCCTACGGTATCTACCTCCGTAAAATCATATGGAATGTCAAGATTTTCACAATTGACCCTGATAAAGGAAGTGTCAAACGACGCATTGTGCGCAACCAAAGAAGATCCCTTACAAAACTCCATAAACTTTGGAAGGATATGGTCTATCGTGTCTGCATCCGATACATCAACATCCCGTATTCCCGTCAGCTTTTCTATCGAATATGGAATCGGTGTCTTTGGGTTTACAAAGGTAGAAAATTCATCAACTATTATTCCGTTTTCTACCTTTACCGCCCCTATCTCTATTATTTTATTTTTCTTTGCGCTAAAGCCCGTGGTCTCTATGTCAAATACCACGTACGAATCCTTAAGGCTTTGGTTTTTGGAATGCTTCGCTATATTTTCCAGGTCATTTACCAGATATCCTTCACAGCCATATATCACCTTGAAATCAGGGTCTCTTCCCACCATATGGTAGGCGTCCGTAAAGGCCTGCACCACACCGTGGTCGGTAATGGCCAAGGCCTTGTGTCCCCATTTTTTCGCCTGCGCTATAATGTCTGTAACATCAGATACCGCATCTAAGTTGCTCATCTTGGTATGGCAGTGAAGCTCTACCCTTTTTTCCGGGGCTTCATCCATGCGCTCTTTCCTGAAAGGCAAGATCTCCTTTATGCCATAAATCCTGTCAAATACAACCTCCCTGTCATAATCAGAATACGAAGCGTTTCCCTTTACGAGGATGGTTTTTCCCCCGGTAAGATAAGGCCTTACGTCATCTGCCTCATGTACCTTTGAGAAGATTTTTAAGTTTATGCTGTCTGTATAATCCGTTACGGATATGGTAAAGATTACCTTGTCCCCGCGCCTGGTGGTTATTTCCTCAATATCGAATATCTCACCCTTTATTACTATATTTTCGATGTCTCCCGTGATCTCGGAAATGGATATTATGCAATCTTCCTGAAAATCCTTCCCATATAAAACATCCGGATGCTTTGATCTGTATTTTTGCCGTGGTGTCAATTCATTGTCATCAGATAACGCTTCTTTGTCATCAGATGGCGATTTTTTGTCATTAGATGGCGCCTCTTCTTCATTTGATGTGGGTGGGATGTTTTCATTGTCTTTGGCAACGGACATTTCCAAAGCAGGCTCATTTTCATGCTCTTTTTTTTCAGGCAGATAAAACTCCTGCCTTATCTCCACATCCACTCCGCATTTTTCTGCAATTATATGCTTTAACGCACCGGTAAGCTCTTTGGATTTTTCATCCTTCACCACTCCCTTTGGGATTTTTAGCATCATTATCCTTTCATCGGGAAAGGTGATTTTGCTCTTCCTGTAGAGATAGTAATCGATCCTGCTGGTAAATTTAAGTTCATCCTCTATGCTTTTTTTGTACATATCATAGAGGCTCTTAGCGGTATATTGGTCAGACAATGCAAAATGAGGCACTATCTTAAGGTCTATTTTTTTCCACTGGGAAAGATTTGCCTTTAGTTCGTCCTCCATCTCCAGTATCGATGAAAACGGGATAAGGTGGGAGCTTTTTATGTGGATTATCATACGGGTCCATTTAGAATCCCTTGATATCTTTAGTACCTCTACGTCCTCAAAGATATCCTTTAAGTCCCCCTTGGGTTCATATTTAGGAAATACATCAAGAAAATTCTTAGTCATAATCTACTACCATAAGTATCCATCACTTACCAGCTCTTTTTTTAATTCCTCCAAAAGGTCATCTTCCTTAACCTTCCTTAAGACCTTCCCCTTCTTCATGATGATCCCTTCACCGTTCCCTCCGGCTATCCCGATGTCTGCATCCTTGGCCTCCCCGGGTCCATTGACCGCACATCCCATAACGGCTATTTTTATGGGCTTTTTTATGGAAAGCGCCATTTTTTCCACCCGGTTTGCCAGGGCTATTAAATCTATCTTTGTCCTTCCGCAGGTGGGGCAGGAAATGATTTCGGCTCCCGTCTTTCTTAGATCAAGGGCAGAAAGTATGGTCTTTGCGGCCCTTATTTCCTCCACGGGGTCTCCCGTAAGCGACACCCTTACCGTATCACCTATTTTCTCATTGAGAAGAATCCCTAAGCCCACGGCGGATCTAACAGAGCCGTTATATACGGTGCCTGATTCCGTAATCCCTACATGAAGCGGATATGGGGATTTTTTGTCAACCATCTCATATGCCCTTACACAGAGCATCACGTCGGATGATTTTATGCTTATTACTATATTGTCGTAACCTAAATCCTCTATGATCCTTACCTTATCCAACGCGCTCTCGGAGAGACCTTCCGGCGTAACCCCGTTATATTTTTCACGTATTTTTTTTTCCAAAGAACCTGAATTTACCCCCACCCTTATGGGAATATTTCTTTCCCCGGCCTTGTCCACGATTTTTTTAATGCCTTCCGTGCTCCCGATATTCCCGGGATTTATCCTTATCTTATCGGCACCGTTTTCAATGGATTTAACGGCCAGCCTGTAATCAAAATGTATGTCGCAGACCAAGGGGATATGGATTTTTTTCTTTATTTCCTTTATGGAATCACAAGATTCCATGTCAGGGACCGCACACCTTATGATGTCGCACCCGGCTTTCTCAAGTTCAAGGATCTGTTTTACCGTGGCATCTGCGTCCCTTGTGTCTGTGTTGGTCATGGACTGGATAAGGATTGGGTTTTTACCGCCTATTTTTTTATTTCCTATCTGTATTTCTTTTTTCATCAAAAAAGATTCCTAATGTCATTTGCCATTATGACGACCATAAGCCCCAGAAGGATCATAAGCCCCGCAAAATGCACCATGGCTTCTTTTTCAGGATTTACCCTCTTTCCCCGGATAGCTTCAATGATAAGGAAGATAAGCCTTCCTCCGTCCAGTGCAGGTATGGGCAAAAGATTCATTACGCCAAGGTTTGCGGTAAGGAGTATCGATATGTTCATAAGGTTTACCACTACCGCAAAAATACTGACTTCAAGGCTTTGTGTATAGGTCTGTCCTATGGTGTTTACTATCCCCACGGGTCCCGAAACATCATTTAATGAGACATTTCCCGTCACCATGAGCTTTAGGCTGTCTATTGTCACGGCTATCCAGTACTTTACCTCGTAAAAGCTATATCCTATGATCTTTAAGGGATTAACCTTTTTTCTTTCCGAACCTACCACTCCCAAAAGATACCTTCCCGACTCCTCGTCATATTTAGGAGAAAGCCGGCAGGTGTTTTTTTCACCGTCCCTTATGTAGGTAATGGTAAGGACATCGTCTGCCTTGCCGGGATGAAGGGTTAGGTAATTTGAAATATCCCTGTATACCCCTATATGGGTGCCATCTATACCGGTGATCTTATCTCCCTGCTTAAGGCCTGCCTCCATGGCCGCACTTCCATCCACCACCTCTGAAATATATGGCTCATCTACCCCTATCATGGAAATAAGGACGATAGATAGTAAAAATGCCAGAATAAAATTAAAAAAAGGTCCCGCAAATACCACCGCCATCCTGGCCCACACGCTCTTTTGGGAGAAGGACTTTGGGTCATCTGAAGCTTCATCCTCACCCGTCATTACGCAGGCTCCCCCAAAGGGAAGAAGCTTTATGCAATAAAAAGTCTCTCCCTTCTTAAAGCCCACAAGCTTTGGTCCCAAACCCACGGAAAACTCTTCCACCCTTATGCCATTTTTCTTTGCCACTATGCAGTGCCCAAACTCATGAAAAATGATTATCAGGCTGAAGATCAAAATAGCTATCACTATACTCATAGATCATTCCCTCATTCACATATTTACTTTCCTATGTATTCCTTCGCCTCTTCCATTACTCCAAGGATATCATCCACCGAAGGGTTTGCGATGAAAGGCATCTTTTCGATGCATTTTTCTATCATGTCAGGAATATCCAAAAAACCTATCTTCCCATCAAGGAATTTCCCTACGGCTATCTCATTTGCGGCATTATATACCGCAGGGACATTCCCACCCTTTTCCATGGCATAAAACGCAAGTCCAAGACCTTTAAAAACCTTGATATCGGGCTTTTCAAAGGTAAGGCTTCCCAATTCAAAAAGGTCAAGTTCATTTTCTTTCATGGGGAGCCTCTTTGGATATGTAAGCGCATACTGGATGGGAAGCTTCATATCAGGAACACCCATCTGCGCTATCACGGCATTATCTTCAAACTGCACCGCGGAATGAATGACAGATTCCGGATGTATCATCACCTCAATATCTTTGTAACAGGTATCAAAAAGCCAGCTTGCCTCCATCACCTCAAGACCCTTATTTACCAATGTGGCTGAATCTACGGTGATCTTTTTTCCCATGTTCCAGTTTGGATGTTTTAAGGCATCCCCGACAGTCACTTTTTCAAGGTCTTTTAATGAATATCCCCTGAAAGGTCCCCCCGAACATGTAAGGATTATTTTTTTTATCTTATTTTCCCTTTCCCCGTTAAGGGACTGGAAAATCGCGGAATGCTCGCTGTCTACGGGGAGTATGGGGACATTTTTTTCTTTTGCAAGGGGCATTATGATATGCCCGGCGCATACCAGGGTTTCCTTGTTCGCAAGGGCAATCTTTTTTTGGCTCTTTATAGCCCAAAGGGTGGGGAGTATGCCTATCATTCCCACCACTGCGGATAACAGATACTCCGAATCATTGTCACAGGCGCACTCAATAAGGCCATCCATCCCATAAAGGACCCCTACATCAAGGTCTTTTACCTTATGCTTTAGTTCAAGGGCTTTATCTTCTTCAAATACGCAGACCTTTTTGGGCTTAAATTCCCTGATCTGTTTTTCCAGCTCCTTTATGTTGCTTTTTGCGGCCAAGGTTTCTACCTTCATTTCAGGATTGTTCCTTACCACTTCAAGACCCTGGCTTCCTATGGAGCCTGTGGAGCCTATGATTGATATTTTCTTGATTTTCTTAAACAAGCATTAAGTCCTCATTTCAAACACATGGCAATGGCATAAACCAATGGAGCCGTCACCATCACGGAATCAAATCTGTCCATTATCCCCCCATGCCCCGGGATAAGGTTTCCATAGTCCTTTATTCCTTTTTCCCTCTTTATGCCGGAAGCAAAAAGGTCACCGGCCTGGGAAAAGACGGAAGCTATCGCACAGATGGCGGGAAAAATATATAATACATTTCTGTCAAACCCAAAAAAGCTAACAACCACTTCCGCATATATAAACCCTAGCAATCCTGCTCCCACAACGCCCCCCACGGCCCCCTCGATGGATTTTTTGGGGCTTAAGGTGGGTGAGAGCCTGTGCTTTCCAAAGAGCCTTCCTACGCAGTACGCCATGGTGTCACATCCCCATGAGGAAATAAATATCAGCCACGAATAAAAAAGCCCCCCCTCCATCCCCCTCACTAAGGGAATAAATGACAAAAGTAAAGGCGCATAAAGCACCCCAAATAAGGTATGGGCTATTTCACCCGAAGATATCTTTGGGTATGAAAGCACGTATACCATAAAAAGGATAAGGATAAGCCCCGCAAATACCAGGTATATATACCCTTCCATGCCAAACATCAAAACCAGGAAAATAATCCCCGAAGCCACAAACCCGAGAACGCACAAAACAATCTTTTCCGTAAGTCCAAAGGCTTTGTACAACTCGTACAAGGCTACGAAGGATATAAGGGCAAAGCCTGTTACGGTAACAGCCTTTCCGGGAATGATCAAAGCCAAAAGAACCAAAATAAGGACTATCCCACTTAAAAGCCTTTTTAAAAACATTGCCTACTCCTTTAACCCGCCGTACCTTCTGTCCCTTTTTTCGTAAACATCTATGGCCTCTTTAAGATCTTCTTTCGAAAACTCAGGCCACATCCTGTCCGTGAAGTACAGCTCTGCATATGAAAGCTGCCACATCAAAAAATTAGAAAGCCTCATCTCACCGCCTGTCCTTATCAGAAGGTCAGGGTCAGGGATATCTTTGGTATCTAAATAAGAGCTTATGGTCTCTTGGGTGATACGAAACGGCTTTCCTTCGGAATCCATTTCATCATAGGCTTTATTTACAGCCCTTACTATCTCATCCCGGCCGCCGTAGTTTATGGCAAGCTGCATCTTAAGGCCTGTGTTTTTTGATGAGGCATCCTCGAGGTTTAGTATGTCTTTTTGGAGCTTTTGGGAAAGCCTTGATATATCGCCTATCACCCTTACGCGGATATTGTTTTTGGTAGTCTTTTTGATGGAGGTCTTCATATAGTCCGAAAGAAGAGCCATAAGCTTATCTACTTCTTTTTGGGGTCTTTCCCAGTTCTCCGTGGAAAAGGCGTAATATGTAATATACTCTATCCCAAGATTATCCGCGGCTTCGGCAATTTTTTCCACGTTTTTGGCTCCCATCGTATGCCCTGCCTCCCTGGGAAGGGCCCTTTTTTTTGCCCATCTGCCGTTTCCGTCCATTATAATGGCTACATGCCTCGGAACTGCCATACAACCCTCCATGTGAATTTCATCTTCTTGGGAACTTGTACCTATAGCAAAGCGCACAATTAAGAAGATACGGGGACACAGATTGCACCATGTCCCCGCCCTAAGATCCTAACAGTACAATTTCATACCGCCATTACTTCTTTTATTTTTTCTTCCACAGCCTCGTCCATCTCCTTGATATATTTGTCGGTGAGCTTTTGAATCTTTTCCTGAAGCTCTTCTTCTTCATTCTCGGAGATATCACCTGCCTTTTGGGATTTTTTCGCGGCCTCATTGGCATCCCTGCGGATGTTCCTTATGGCCACCTTGCCATTTTCACCCTTTTTCTTGACATCCTTCGAGACTTCTTTTCGCCTCTCCTCAGTCATCTCGGGAAATACTAGGCGGATGGTTTTTCCGTCGTTGGTAGGATTAATCCCCAAATCCGATGTCAGAAGGGCCTTTTCTATGGTTCCCAGCATATTCTGCTCCCAGGGACTTATCTGTATGATCCTTGCCTCGGGGACAGCTATATTGGCTACCTGGTTTATCGGGGTGGGAGAACCGTAATAATCCACCGTAATCTTATCCAAGACATGGGGGTTCGCCCTTCCTACCCTGATGCTCCCGAATTCTGAAAGCAGATTTTTGTAAGACTTTTTCATCTTGTCTTCGTAAACATTGATATCCATGAACCTATCCTCCTTGAAAAAGCATCAGACGGTGATCTTTGTCCCGGTAAATTTGCCTGTCATGCTGTTTATTATGGAATTTTCTCCCTTTAGGGCGAACACATACATCGGAATCTTGTGCTCTGATAAAAGCGCTGAAGCCGCAAGATCTATCACGCCCAGCTTTTCTTCGACCACTTTTTCGATGGAAATCTCATCGTACTTTATGGCATCCTTGTATGTCTTTGGATCTTTGTCATAAACACCGTCTACCGCCTTGGCCAGGTAGATGCAAGAAGCCTCCATTTCAATGGCCCTTAGGACGGTGGCCGTGTCAGTAGAAAAATAAGGGTGTCCGGTCCCCCCGGCGAAAAAAACAGCCTTTCCCTCATCGAGATCTTCCATGAGGCGGTCTTTGGAATAAAGATTTGAGAAATCAGCGCATTCAAAGGGTGTAAGTATGTCAGTCCTTATACCTTCGGAACGGAAAATCTCAGACACATATATGCAATTCATGACCGTGGCAAGCATCCCTATCTGATCGGCCTTTGTTCTTTCTATGGATGATGACGACCTGCCCCTCCAGAAGTTTCCTCCGCCTATGACTACGCCAAGACGGATTCCGGTATCCATCGCCCCCTTTACCTGGGAAGCAACATTCTTTACTGTATCTTCGTCAAAACCAAAACCCTTATCCCCGGACAAGGCCTCGCCACTTAGCTTTAGAAGGATGGATTTCATACATTACGCCTCTGATATCTTTCCGAAGAGCTCATCCACATCCACATCTGCGTATGCCTGTGAGCAGAAGCCCTCGATAACAGCTCCGTTGTTTATCTGTACTGACTTTGACTTTATGTTTCCCACTATGATGGCCGTGGTATCTACTATGACAGGTCCCCTAACGTCAAGATCTCCCTTTACCGCACCTGCAATGACAGCAGAAGAAGCCACTATATTTCCGACAATGACAGACCCGTTTCCTATCTTCACCGACCCGTCGGAATTAATTTCGCCATCTACCCTTGCGGAATCCGCAAAGAACTCCTTGGAATTGGAATTTCCCCTGATCTTTCCGCTGATCATAAGCTTGCCATTGGTCTTGACATTACCATTTATAACTCCCCTTATCTCAACAGAACCAATGGACTCTAAGTCACCCGTGATGGTCATCCCCTTTGTGATGACGGCCATCTCAGCCTCATCAGTCTCATCTGACGACCCGAATATACCCTCCACATCTATCGGGGTCTGCGGCTCGTATTTTACGGCCTCCTTCGCCTCGTCGGTTCCAACAACAGGCTCATCCATAACCGGTTCCTCCTCATTTGTAATAACATCCTCAAAGACCACGTCAGATGTTTCCCCCAAAGAGGTATCCTGCGCAGTCTCTTCTTCATCTGCCTTCATATCCTCCGCTATGGCCTGATCCATATCCATGGGGATATCCTCATTTAAGGCCTCTACTGCGGCTGCCAAGTCTATCGTATCAGTCTCTCCTTCATCAGAATTTTTGGGAACTGATTCTTCTGCCGCATCCCCTATCTGTGCCTCATCTTCCGTGGTTTCCCCATCCAATGCCTCTAAAGCATCTTCATCCGGAAGAAGGTCTCCTAACGCCTCTGAAAAATCTTCTTGATAATCCTTGAAAAAACTCATATTTACCTCCACGATCCCGGATTATTTTACGGAATCACTGCTCACATGCTGAACCAAAGGAGTATCCTTATCTATAGCCTTTAAGGTAGCATCCCTCTTTTGGAGGGTCTCTATAAGGACGGGAAGCGCCGCTACGGTGTTCATCTTCGCGTTCGTATCATGAAGAAGAACCACTGCGGTCTTATGTTTCCCTATATCAGCCATGACTGTTTTTATGACGCTTTTTTTTGTGTATGACTGACTGGTGGCATCTCCACCTGTGACATTCCAGTCAAAATAAGTAATATCCTCGCTGTTTAGGTAGGATATCAAATCCGCCATAGGGACATTTGACACCTCATTGGAACTGCCTCCGGGAAAACGAAACAGCCATGGCTTAACACCCGTAAGCTTCTCCAGTAGCTTTTGTTCTTTCTTTATTTCTTTTTTGAATGAATCCGAAGACTCATACAGGGAACTGTACTTGTGGGTATAGGAATGCATAGCCAGAACATGGCCCCTGTCCACTATTTCCTTACACATATCCTTGTATTTTTGAACCGATGTTCCCACCACGAAAAAAGTAGCCTTTACATCGTATTCATCCAGAATGTCCAAAATCTTTTCGGTATTATCCGAAGGTCCATCGTCAAATGTCAGGTAAATATCCTGATGAGCATCTATCCCGTACTCACCCGAAGCATCACTATTCCCATCCACCGTGGCAAGGGAAGCATTGATATCCCCATAGTCCCCGTCGAACCTTTCCTGAAAATTGACCCTTCCCTGGGCATCCGCCGAAGCCACGGCTTCCAGTGTATCTATCCTCTTTTCGAGACCGGAAACTTTTTTGTTCAGCGAAAATACAAAATAAGAAAGAACAATACATACTATCAGCAACACGGTAAGGACAGCCACCAGGCTCCCCACAAGCCTTTTCCTGATGCGGGCAACCCTCCGGCTCCTCACCCTCTGCCTATGTAAATCATTGCTGCCCATGTATGCACCTCTTGAACCCTAAGCGCATCAGGAACCAAGCTGGGCGGCTACCTCCGCCGCAAAGTCGTCCTCCTTCTTCTCTATGCCTTCACCTGTCTCGAAACGCACGAAGCCGGCAATCGAAAGGGTCCCCCCTACGGACTTGGATACTTGCTCTAAATACTTTCCAACGCTCTGCTTTCCATCTTCGGCCTTTACATATACCTGATCAAGCAGGCAGATTTCCTTCATTTCCTTGTTGACCCTTCCGGTAACTATCCCCTGGATGACCTTTTCAGGCTTTTTAGACTCCTTGGGATCGTTCATGATCTGTGCAAGAAGTATCTCCTTCTCATGATCGATATATTCCTGCGAAATCTCGTCCTGGGATACATACTTGGGGTTCATGGCGGCTATCTGCATGGAAATGTTATTGAGCGCTTCCTTAACCTCATCATTTACCACATCGGTCTTGGCAGATACTATGACACCGATCCTTCCCTCTCCATGCGTATACGTGGAAAGCAGCCCGTCCGTGGCAGTAACCTTCTTGAAACGCCTTATGGTAAGCTTTTCACCTATCACGGCTATCTGATCTACCAAAGCTTCCTTAACCGTCTTTGATGAATCCTTGATCCACGCTTCCTCCATGAATGCTTCTATATCTTCAGAATCAGATGCCAAAGCCTGGTTTGCCACGTCAGATACATACGCCCTGAACTTTTCGTTCTTGGCAACAAAATCCGTCTCGGAATTTACCTCCACCACGACGGCTTTCTTATCCCCATCCGATGCAATCTTGCAAAGACCTTCCGCGGCTATCCTGTCCGCCTTCTTGTCTGCCTTGGCCTGCCCTTTCTTACGAAGCTCCTCTATGGCCTCATCCATATTTCCGTCAGTTTCCGCAAGAGCCTTCTTGCAGTCCATCATGCCGGCTCCCGTCTTCTCGCGAAGCTCTTTTACCATTGCAGCTGTAATTGCAGCCATCTTATCCTCCTATCAAAAAAAATATGAAAAACACGAATTTCTCTGTTTCTTATTCAAGTCAGCCCCCAGCGGACTTGGCGCGAGATTTGCGGTGCGAAGCACCTTCCTATGCAAATCTTTAGCGCATCCCGCCGAAGGCTTTATCACGGACGGGGTATTCTCCGTTCGTGATAAAATACTAATATCATTCATCATCAGACGATAACTCCAGATCAGGAATATCGTCCCCATCATCTGCGAGCGGAAGGTCTTCATCCCCATCCGTCTCATATATCTCTCCCTGGTTGGCTTCTACCACTGCGTCAGCCATGGTGGATACGATGAGCCTTACGGCGCGGATCGCATCATCATTTCCCGGAATAATGTAGTCTAATTCCTCAGGGTCGCAATTGGTATCGGCTATCCCGATAAGGGGTATCCCCAAGGCATGTGCCTCATGCACACAGATCCTTTCTTTTTTGGGATCTACGATGAAAATAGCATCCGGAAGGGACTTCATTTCCTTTATTCCGCCCAGGTTCTTCTGGAGCTTTTCCATCTCCTTCTTAAGCTTTATGACCTCTTTTTTGGGAAGTACCTCGAAGGTGCCATCCTCCTGCATCTTCTCGATGGCTTTCAGCCTGTCTATACGGCTCCTTATGGTCTTGAAGTTTGTAAGCATTCCTCCCAGCCATCTCTCATTTACATAGAACATCCCGCATCTTTGGGCTTCCGCGGCCACAGTATCTTGAGCCTGCTTCTTTGTTCCCACAAAAAGCACCGTGCCGCCTTCCGCGGCAATATCAAAGACCGCCTTGTAGGCATCATCTATCATGCCCACGGTCTTTTGCAGGTCTATGATATAGATACCGTTTCTCTCTGTGTAGATGTATGGAGCCATCTTAGGGTTCCATCGCCTTGTCTGATGCCCGAAGTGGACACCCGCTTCTAACAACTGTTTCATTGAAAGTACGCCCATTTTTTAATCCTCCATTTTTGTTGGTGCGTCCACGCACATCCTACCCCTCTCAGGCATCGGAATAAAGTATACCGACACTGGCCCAAAGGAGTCCATGCATGTGTTTTTTTATTCCCTGCCAAACGGCAGGCAAAACTATATGGCAACGCATAAATGTTAATGCACACGGATTTTGCAAAGAAATACGCAGCTTCCAGCCGCCAAAATCCGGCGCAGGAAACGAACAAAACGCTAACATTTTGTTCGTTTCTTATAACATGCGAAACCGACTAAGTATTATATCACAGGTAAATGAGTATTTCAAGCCTTTCATTTCAAAATTTCGGAAATTATTTCGTCATAGCTCATGTTGGAATTTACGCTGAAGGATATCCCTTCCCGCAGCGATGTGTCATAACCTTTTGACACCATGTACTCATCAAAATCCGAAGCATCCTTTATGATGCCGGCCTCCTGGAGCTTTTTGGCTACGTCGAATGAATTGTCAGACCCCGTGATCTTTAATGTAAGCTCATGGTATGAGTCATCATCTGTGCCTTCTTCGGAAGATCTGTCTGTCCCTGAGGATGAATCTGTACTTGAAGATGAATCATTGCCTGAGGATGTATCTGTCTCGGAAGAGGTATCTTCCTCATCCCGGCTTTTGGTTTCATCCTTTTCATCAGAGGCGGATGCATCTTTGTCATCACCGGTATCTTCGGAATTGGATTGTGTATTATTGGTAATCGTGCCGGTATCCGTGTCATTTTTATTGTAAACACCTACCCTCCCGGCATTTTGCCTTTCATATTCATCCACGGTCATGGAATCATCCGCATCCCCCGATACATATACATATCCCAGCTCCGTAGCCCTTTTTACGGCGGATTTGTCGTTTAATATACCGCCATGGCTGTTTATCGCAAATATAAAGATAAGCGTGGTTATTAATATACCCACGCCAATCCCCCTTATATAATATTTGAATCTCAAACCTATCTCCTGCCTATCTCCTGGATCTTTCCTCATAAAGGCCTATTATGAGCTGAACCTCACCCCTGCCCATGCCAAGCTCCTTAGCTATCTCTATGTCGGACATTCCCCTGAGGTGACGACTATATATCTCTTCATGGGAAGAGGACGATGTCCTCACAAATTCCGCGGGAGCATTTCCTTCCTTCACCAAGGGCTTTTCCACCGGAGGCTTCGGCGCATCCTCTTTTTCAGGAAGAGGGGGCTTTGGTAATGCTTGGGGACTTTTACCTGCCTCATTATGGAAAGGAGGAATAAGCTCCTCTTCAGCCGGCATAACGGGGTCTTTTTTTGGAACGGTACTTGCCGGTTCGGAAGGCGCAGCTTCCTTCGGTGCGCTGTTTTTTATCTTTTCCAGTTCCCTAGCCTTCGTATCGGCATGCTCTGCCGCATTATTAAGCCTGCTATTAAGGGTCTGGGCATCTGAAACAGTTTTTTTCAGGTCATCTTCCTTGTCATTTAGCATACTGTAAAGAAACAAAACCTCCGTATGGGTCTTGTGGAGGGATTCTGTCACTTCATTTGCATACTCTTCTATGGACATAATCTTCTCATTGGAGATCTTTTCCATCTGCCTCTGGGAGGTTTCCGAGGCTTCCTGTATCTTTTCATCTATGCGACTTTGTATCTTCACATCGGCATCAGAAAAGCTGTTGTCCAATATTTTATTAATCTCGTCCTTTGATAAGGATGAGAGATACTCTACTTCTTTATTGTTTAATTTTTCAGATACCATAAAGCTCCCGAAGATGAAAACGAGGGCTACCAGTATCATTATTATCTCAAGAGCTGTCAACTTTTCTTACCCTATACAGACATATCAAAAGAACTCCTAGAGCTCTTTATGAAAAAAGTATCCTTTCCTTTTTCATCGGAATCGGATGATTTTTTCTTTTTTCCTTCTTTTTTATCATACTTATTTCTGCCTTCTTCCTTGGCATCAAACTTAAAGTCTTCCTTTTCGGTATCATCTGCCTCCTGGACAGTCTCCCGCCTGTCATCTTCTTCCTTGCGGCCTTCGATCATCATGTCAAACTGCTGGATGGTGGGCTTATTGTCTTCATTGGCCTTGATCACGCTCATGTCATATGTTCTTAACATCACGCCGTTATTTATATCTATTGAATTAACCATGGCCATAACTATATTACCTCCCTGAAGCTATTTACATCCTTAGGACATAATCATTCTTACAATGGCATTTATCATACGCTGGTAAACCTCACGTCAGCCCCGTCCTTAACGAGCTTGGTGCAGGAATATTTGTCGGTAATAGACCTCTGCGCGCCCGATATCGTGACAAGGCATCCGGAGTAAAGATCCCCCTTCACCACGATGGAGGCATTTTCTGCTATCTCCATCTCTTCATCGAGCTTGGCCTTTTCTTTTGCCACCTCAAGAAGCTGTTTTTTGACATCCTGATAGGCCTTTGCCACGCTCTTTAAAAAAACCATTTTTTCCTCGGGCAAAACCATTCCCTCTGCCACCTTCTTGCCTATCCCGGTGATGGTAGGCTCCATCTTTCCCTGTTCCGCCTCAAGCTCCTTTTGCTTTTCGCCAAGGTCATGCGCTTTCTTTTTCATGGCCGTGGAAACCCCTACCTCTATCCTGGTAGATGCACCCATCTCGGAACCTAAGGTCTGTGTAAGGACCTTGGAGCCTGCCCTTATCTTTCCGCCCGATATAAAGCCTTTTTTTCCCTGAACCCTTACCTCGTACTTAGCAGATACATTGCTGTGGAGGATGGAATCGGTATTTATGCTCTCATCACTGTAGACCTCGGCATTCTCAATGAACTTTACGGTAACGGACTTTCCGGCCTGTAAGAGAGCCTTGGACATGCCATGGATCCCACGGGCCACCACTATGTCACCTCCGGCCTTTAAGGTGGCTCCTTCGACTATGCCCCCCACCGTGATGTTTCCTCCCGCTTCCACGGTAAAGCCGCTGTTAACATTACCCTTTATCTCAACAGAACCTGAATACTCTATGTTCCCGGTGGAATTGTCCACATTTGCCGGAACTATATATACATCAGAAACAAATACCTGACCATCTATGAGCGAGGCATGACCCTCCACCAGGGATCTAAGCTCTGTATGATCCTCGGACAGCTCCATGTTTTTCCCGGGCGAAAGGAAGAGATGCTTCACATCATATGCCCTCATGCTTTCCCCGTAAACACTCGTCCCGGGAACGCCTTCCACCGCGGGGGTAAGCTTTGCCAAAAGGTCTCCCTCATGTACATGAGATATGATGTTAAGGTCTTTGTAATTTACCGTTCCGTCTTCATTAAGGGTAGGCGAAAGGTTCGTCTCGGTATTAAAAAAATACTCTATGGAAGCATGGGAACCCTCTACAGGCTCTTTACCCTTGGCCACTATCACGTCGGTACACCACATGGGCGCTTCGACAAAGGTTTTAAGAAGATCCTCATCAATGCCAAATTTAATCTTTTCACGCTCCAGCGTTGACTTGATGTCATCCATGGTCAGGGGCTGCCCGTTCACGGACGGTGGATAAAACCTCGCAACCGCCTTCATGTGATCTGACCCGTGATCTACTATCATGGTGGCGCTCTCTTCGAAAGGAAGCTTGTCACACAAACGGCATCCCTTGGGATCCAAGGGGGTATCATGGTCTGCCCCTTCAGGAACTTCCATGCTGAGCGAGTCGCTTATCGCCTTTACATCATATTCGGTAATGTTCTTGTAGGTAAGGTACTTGGAAACATCATTGAATGAAGGCATGTTCCCGCCGTCCATAGGCGGATATACCAAAAGATACGTTCCATCATCTCGAATATCCAGGCGAAAATATCCATCCATTCCTAACCCTCCAAAAAGCCATAATCAGATGCGAAGCACATCCATGTACCCGCCTAAGCTTTTTTTCATCTTCTGTAACGCCTTGGTGTGCAACTGGGAAACGCGGGACTCTGAAACCTCAAAGACCTGACTAATCTCCTTAAGCGTCATGTCCTCATAATAGTAAAGCAATATTACCTTTCTTTCTTTCTCGGTAAGAAGCTCCATGGAAGCTACAAGCTTTTGCTTTAGCTCCTTTTCTTCTATCATATCCTCGGGAGAAGAAAACCTCGCAGCGCCATGATATGAATCCGTGGGTTCATTACCCTGCTCGATAAATTCGTTTAGGGAAACCACGTTTGTAACCTTGAGCTGGGACTGCCATTTGGAAAGCTCTTCCTCCGAAAGACCCAGGTGAGAGGCTATCTCTTCATCCGTGGCAGGCCTGCCCTTGCTGGCCTCTACGTATTTTATGGCATCATCTATCTTTCTTTGGCGCTGCCTCACCGTACGGGGAATCCAGTCCATCTTCCTTATCTGATCCAAGATGGATCCCCTTATCCGCAGGGAGGCATACGTCTCGAATTTGACATCCTTGCTTAAATTAAATTTGTCTATGGCGTCAATAAGCCCAAAAACACCATAACCTACAAGGTCGTCATATTCCACATTGCTACCCAGGTACATAGAAAGCTTCCCGGCCACTATCTTTACCAAAGGAGCATACTCTACTATGATCTGCTCACGAAGCTCCTGGGTGGGTGATTTTGCGTATAATTCCCAAAGTTTTTCTTTGCTTACATCGTTAGCCATATCTAAAACTCTTCGTCATCAAACGATCCATCTTCAAACAAGTCAAGCTCTTCGTCCGCATCTTCTGATTCTTCTTCATCGCTCTCTAAGGAAATATCCTCCCTTTCACCGACAGGCTCCTGTGCCAGGTCATCCTCATCCTCATCAAGCTTTTTTACGGCACCAAGGTTCCTGTCAATAATTATCCTTATGATGACTCCCACCACATAA
Source organism: uncultured Eubacterium sp. (assembly GCA_905236805.1). Classification (GTDB taxonomy): domain Bacteria; phylum Bacillota; class Clostridia; order Lachnospirales; family Lachnospiraceae; genus RUG14243. Next base: position 39,429 of record CAJOPH010000072.1, read on the forward strand.
AAGATGACGAGCACCAAAAGCAAGGTAAGAAGAAATTCTATATTGGATACCCCCCGTAAAAGGAGGACGATACAGGTGACAAATCCGGCCAAAAGCATCACCAATGCCGGGATATTCTTTGTATTCATTGTCCAAACGCCCCGTCATATAACTTTTTTGCCTTTGCCAACGGCCTTTATATGATACTCCCCTGTATCACAGTAAAGTTCCACGGTACGCCCGTAGTCAAGTCCGCAGTCCTCGGCTATAAGCCTTATTCCGTGCATCTTAAGGCGTTCCCTTACGGCCGCTGCATTCCTGTCCCCTACATTTCCTACGGTGGATTTATCAGAGAACGAAAACATCTTTGCACCGCCGGCTATCTTGGCAACCAAGTTTCTCTTTTGGACGCCTGCCGACAGCATCCTTTTCACCAGCTCATCCACACCGGTGTCTGCGAATTTTGAGGGATTGTTTCCGGGATTCCTGATCTGGGTGCTGTCAGGCAGCATTATATGCACCAGCCCGCCCGTCTTTGTCGTTTTGTCAAACAAAGCCACACCTATACAAGACCCCAGGCCCAAAGTGGTAATCGCATCAGGAGCCTTCGTCACCGCAATATCCGCAATGCCAATCTTAATCATTTTGCCCATACGAATACTCTCCTAACTCACGATACCCAGTGATTTCAATATCTTGTCATAAGAATCCACATTGGGCATCAAAATAAAATAACCATTCAGATCAAAGTCATCCCCGAATTTGGACTCTATGAGCAAAGCATTATCCCCGTACATACCAAACTCCGTAGCCGGAACGCTAAGAATCGCCGCCGTCATGTCTATACATATGTATGGGATTGACGGCGTAATCATCATATTGGTAAGCGAGGCTAAGGCAGACAGATATGAAGCCGCTATTATGTTTCCTATTTCCTTTAAAGCCGAAAGCTCTATTTCCGTAAAGTTAAAATTGTCCTTCTGGTCAGTCCCCATCAGCTTGTCGACAAAGAACCTGGCGGAATGCATGTCAAGAAGGAACATCATGCTCCCTTCGATATCTGCCTCCACCTCCAGATAGATTCCCACTATCAGATCTTCTTCTTTGCCTATGGCCTTGGGCAGCTCCTCAACGCTCATCAAAAGCACCTGGGGAACCTGCATATCCAGCTTGGTATTTACCATATTGGCCATAGCTGTTGTGGCATTGCCTGCTCCGATGTTCCCTATTTCCTTAAGGACATCGAAATACATATTATTTACATTTTCTAAAACACCGTCTTCTGGCATAACGACCTCCAAACAAAAGGCTTAAGCGTTATCCTTATCCTCTATCACGCGCATGACATCAAGGAGCGAAACGAGCTCTTCGCCATTTTTTCCTATGCCATACAAAAAGTTCAATGGGTCAGACTTGGCATCAGATGAAATATCCTCGATCTGATTTTCTCCCAAGGTGACGACCTCGCGCACGGCATCCACGACAACACCGATGACACCGGATTCTTCGACCTTCAATATGATAATACGGGAATCCTTGGTAAATTCATCATCATCAAGCTCCATGCGGCGCCTCAAGCTCATGACAGGCACAACCTCGCCGCGAAGGTTTATTATGCCCCTGAAATACCTCTGCGCGGAAGGAACGCGCGTGATGCTCTGCATGCGGACTATGTTGTCGACATATTTGATGTTGATGCCGTAGTTCTCGCTTCCTACCTTCACCACGATGAACTGAATGCGTTCCCCAACATTTTCTTCTATTGCCAATGCATCCATAGGTTCTATCCCTCCTTACATCAAAGCGTTCACATCAAGGATAAGGGCTACCTCTCCATCCCCAAGGATGGTGGCTCCGCTTATGACCTTGCTGTTGTTTATGTATTTGCCCAAAGACTTTATTACTATTTCCTGCTGGCCTATAAGGTTGTCCACGACAAGACCCGCCAGTGAATCGCCCTTCTTGGTAATTACCACTACGAGGCTTTCTTTTTCTTCCTCGCTCTGTGGAAACTCCAGTATCTGGTCAAGCCTTATGATGGGAATGACGGTTCCCCTTATATTTATCACTTCCTTGGATTGTACGAACTTGATGTCACTGATGGGTATATCCTCTATGGTCTGGATGCTTCCCAGGGAAATGGCATACTTTTCATCCCTTACCTCTACCATGAGAGCCTGAATGATGGCCAAAGTAAGCGGCAGCCTTACGATGAACTTAGTCCCTTCGCCCAGGACGGATTTGACCTCGACATCCCCGCCCAATGCCTCGACATTGGAACGCACCACGTCAAGCCCGACGCCTCGACCTGAGATATCCGTGATCTTCTTTGCCATGGAAAAGCTTGGCAGGAACAAAAGGTCTGTAATCTCCTTCTGGCTCATGGTCTCAGCACGCTCCGGGGATATGACCCCGCGCTCTATGGCTTTTTGCTTGATGGCCTCGGTATCTATTCCATTACCGTCATCACCTACCTCTATGATGACATTGTTTCCTTCCTGGAAGGCATTTAGGAATATCTGCCCTACCTCGGGCTTGCCCCTTGCGACACGGGTCTCATTGTCCTCAAGACCGTGATCTGCGGAGTTTCTAAGAAGATGCTGCAGGGGATCTCCTATCTCGTCCACCACGGTACGGTCGAGCTCCGTGTCCTCACCTGTTATGACCAGCTCCATCTTTTTGTTCAAGGTCTTGCAAAGATCCCTGATCATCCTCGGGAACTTGGAGATGCTGTTTTCTATCGGCACCATCCTTACCTTCATGACTGACTCGTGGAGGTCTGTGGTCACCCTCTCAAGGTACTCTATCTGCTCAGAAAACTGCTGTGAGTCCGTACTCGACGAATCCTCGGAAGCAGATGCTATAGATACCAGAGAGTTCTTTGCTATGATAAGCTCTGAAACCTGGTTCATCAGGGCATCGAGCTTTTCTATGTCCACACGCACCGTACGGGAGGTAACGGGTTTGTTGGCTTTCTTTGCGGGAGCCTTCTTCGTATCCTGCTTGGCCTGGGGCGCGGCGGGAGGAGCAGCGGCCGGCGCGGGCGCAGGCGCGGCGGGTGCCTCTTCCTTCGGAGCTTCCTGCGCAGCGGGCGCAGGAGCCGCCTGGGCAGGCTCAGGTATGGCCGTAACCTTTTTGCATATGATCTT
>CAJOPH010000073.1 GCA_905236805.1 uncultured Eubacterium sp.
GTAGCAGGCTCTTCCAAAAAAGCCGTAAAGAGCATAAAGATTCCTGCCACCGTCACTTATCAGGGAAAAACGTATAAGGTGACCGGTATATCCGACAAGGCTTTTAAGGGCATGAAAAAGCTTAAAAAAGTGACCATCGGAAAAAATATAAAAACAATAGGCGAAAAGGCCTTTTATTCCTGCAAGAAGCTGTCAAAGCTTTCCACCGCAAATGTAAAGGTGATAAAAAAGAGTGCTTTTGAAAAATGCACCTCCCTCATACAGGTGACATTTGATAAAAAAATATCCAAGATTAAGGAGAGGGCCTTTTGCGGCTGCTCAAATCTCTTTAGGATCGACATCAAAGGCACCGGCATAAGCAAGATAGGCTCAAAGGCATTTTCAGGGACTTACCTTGCCGCGGAGTTCCATTTTTCTTCCTCCGCCTCCTATTCCAAGTGCGTCAAGATAAAGACCAAAATAAAAAAGGCAGGATCTGGGGTAATAGCCACATTTTACAGGGGCAGTACCAAATTCTAGTTGACAGTGGCGGTGGTTTTGTGATATAATACTCATTCGGTGGTCGTAGTGGCCACCATTTAGGGGAATCATACAATGGCAGTATAGCGGTCTCCAAAACCGTTCATGGGGGTTCGAATCCCTCTTCCCCTGTTTTGTCCGCAAGGGATAGATATAGCTAAAGACTATACCTATCCCTTGTTTTTATGTATTTTACTTTTGCCCGCTTTAGTGGTAGAATAATAATCGTCTTAAGAAAGAAGGAAAGACGATTAGGGTTGGAAAATATATTATAGTAAGATGATTTTATAAAGGAGGCATATCATGGGAAAAAAGAGCATCACGGAAAGAAATCTTAAATTTGAGACAAAGCAGCTTCATGTAGGGCAGGAGGAGGCCGATCCCGTTACAGACGCAAGGGCAGTGCCCATCTACCTTACGACGTCCTACGTATTTCACAATTCAGAGCATGCGGCAGACAGGTTTGGCCTAAGGGATGCGGGAAACATTTACGGGAGACTTACCAATCCCACTCAGGATGTTTTTGAAAAAAGGATAGCCGCCCTGGAGGGGGGCACGGGAGCCCTGGCCGTATCTTCCGGGGCCGCGGCTATTACCTATGCCATACAAAACCTGGCTTTTTCAGGGGATCATATCGTGGCGGCCAAAAACATATATGGAGGCACATACAACCTTCTTGCCCACACCCTGGTTTCCTATGGGATAAAGACGACTTTCGTAGATCCCGGAGACCCCTCAAACTTCGAAAAGGCCATACAGGAAAATACCAAGGCCGTTTTCATTGAGACCTTCGGGAATCCGAATTCGGAAGTGACAGATATCGAAAAAATAGCAAAGGTTGCCCATGACCATAAGATTCCCCTGGTAATAGATAACACCTTCGGGACGCCTTATCTCATAAGACCCATAGAGCATGGGGCAGACATAGTCATCCATTCCGCGACCAAGTTCATTGGGGGACACGGCACTTCCATTGGAGGCGTGATAGTGGATGGAGGGTTTGACTGGAAGGCATCGGGAAAGTTCCCCCAGATAACAGAGCCCGATCCTTCATATCACGGGGCAGTGTTTGCGGATGCGGCAGGACCTGCGGCCTTTGTCACAAGGATAAGGGCAATCCTGCTTAGGGATACGGGTGCTACGCTTTCCCCCGTACATGCGTTCGTGTTCCTGCAGGGATTGGAGACTTTGTCCCTAAGGGTGGAGCGTCATGTGGAAAACACGATAAAGGTAATAGACTACCTCAAGCAAAATCCCCACGTCAGGAAGATAAACCATCCGTCCGTTACGGATGATTCTGCCCAAAAGGAACTTTACAAAAAATATTTCCCGAACGGGGGAGGATCCATCTTTACCTTCGAGATAGACGGGGATGAAAAGAAGGCAAAAGATTTCATAGACCAGCTGGAGCTTTTCTCCCTCCTTGCGAATGTGGCGGACGTAAAGTCACTGGCCATTCATCCCGCATCCACCACACATTCGGAGCTTAGCCCTGAGGAGTTGATAGACCAAGGGCTTTATGAGAATACGATAAGGCTTTCCATTGGGACGGAGAATATAGATGACATCATAGAGGATCTCGATGAGGCATTTAAGGCAGTATATTAAAGTATAAGATATATGAAAAAGACCTGTGGGGATTTTCCCGCAGGTCTTTTCATACGTTTTTTCGAATTTTTTCAACAAAAAAAGCTGCTGACGGGAGTCGAACCCGTGACCTCCGCACTACCAATGCGACGCTCTACCTACTGAGCTACAGCAGCAATTTAAGCAACTTGTATAATATATCACATTTTTCCATTCTTGTCAATTGTTTTTTGGTAAAAAAGTTACTGTTCACAGCCCTCCCATCAGATTTTTGGGTAAAATTTTGATTGACTATATTGCGAATTATTGGTAAAATAGTAGGTATATATGTGTGTAATCCTACGTTATTCATGATAATAAAGCAAAGGAGAGTACAAGAATATGACTGATGAAGAATTCAAAGACGCAGTGGTTGACATGCTTCCCACGATAGTGGAGATATATCAGGATGAGATTATGATCTCCTTCCTGGATGCTGACGGTGTGAACCTCTGCACGGCCATGTCGAATGATTTCGGGGTACCCGCACCGTGTCCGGAAGGCTCTACCCCCGGTTCTGACAGTGGAGTGTGGGAGGTGATGCGTACCGGCAGGGCCAAGACCGAGGTTCTTCCCGCTGAGGTGTTGGGCGTGGCGTTCAAGTCTTCGATAGTGCCGCTTAGGGGACCTTCGGGTACCATGATAGGAACCTTGAACATGGCAAAGTCCATGAACCTAAGCACCCAGATCGAAGAAGCTACCGATACCATGTCGCACTCCCTGGAGCAGAGCATGGACAGCGTGAACGATGTGACCAACGGTGCCCAGGACATGGCAGCTTCCATGAACCAGATTCAGGACATCGTATCAAAGACAGAGGAACTTATCGAGCAGGCCAATAAGCTCGTAGGCGGCATAGAAGGCATAGCTTCGCGTACGAACCTTCTGGCTCTTAACGCGGCCA
>CAJOPH010000074.1 GCA_905236805.1 uncultured Eubacterium sp.
AGCTGAAAGATGCCGTCATTAAAAGTGACATCGCAGGCGCATACTTCAAGACGGCGGTAGAGGAGCCTGTGGTCTGTCTTTTTATCAAACTCTGCCGAAAGGAGGGCAGTGACCTCTCTCGGGGAGTTGGTGTGCCACCTGCTTTTGGCCCTGCCGCCTGAGTGCTTTGGATGTATCCTGCCATAGTAGTCTATGGACAAGGGACCATCGTAATATGGGCAATGCTCAAGACTTTTTTGGTCGTAGCCTACCCGCCATGTAAAGAGGCGTGAGATGAGGTTCTTTTTGTACATATCAAAGCACATGGCATCTATCATCTCGCAAAATACATTCCGGGCTTGCGGGTATTCATATGGTCTCGGAAGCAGCTGTCCATTGGATAGGGAAGAAGTATCGCCCTTATGGTTTTTTATATCGCACATACGCACCGGCTCTATGCCCCATGCGTGATCTATGAGAATCTCCGCATCGATCCCAAAGGTCTTATAAAACCATTCCTCGTCATACAGGCTTTTCTCCGCAACATCTCCCATGGTATACATCATATTGGATTCAAGCTTTCTTGCCAGCCCATGACCTATCTGCCAAAAGTCGGTAAGCGGTCTGTGTTCCCATAGCATGTATCTGTAGGAGTCTTCATCAAGCGCAGCTATACGTACCCCGTCCTTGTCGGCAGGAGCCTTTTTTGCCACGATATCCATGGCTACCTTGGCAAGATAAAGATTCGTGCCGATGCCTACGGTAGCAGTGATGCCGGTGACAGAAAGTATGTCACGGATGATGGCCGTGGCCATGGTACGGGCTTTGCTTTGTCCAAGTGCGGCCGCCTCTTTTTCATACAGATGCAGATAATGGGTGCAGTCAATAAAGCACTCATCTATACTGTACACATGGATATCCTCGGCGGCAGCGTATTTTAGGTAAACGGAGTAGATTGTTGCGGAAACACGTTCATACTCTGCCATACGCGGCATGGCAATAAGATAGTCTATCTTGGTGTGATGTATGCTCTCGTACCTATGAAGAGCCTGCCTTGCCTCAAACAGCCGGGGTCTTCCCGGTACGCCCATTGCCTTTAGGGCGGGAGATACGGCAAGGCAGATGGTCTTATCGCTGCGGCTCTCATCCGCCACAAGGAGCCTTGCCGAGAGGGGATCAAGACCACGGGAGACGCACTCTACCGAAGCATAGAAGCTTTTCATGTCTATGGCGATATAGCAGCATTGTCCGGTGTCAGAATTTCTTTTCATGGCTCTTTAGCCTACCACCTTTCCGAATACCATGAATTCATCACCTTCCTGTATTATCCTTGGTTTATATTTCTTATTAAGGGAAATGAGCAGGGTATGGGTATCATCGTGCCCGAGCTTTTTGATAAATCCCTCACCGTTGTGGTAAAAAATCCCGATTTCACCGTCATTTAGGGTTTTTTGGGCGCAAACCCATACGGTCTGCCCATCTATGTACTGTGGCTCCATACTGTCACCGGAGATTGTCACACCAAAGGTGGCATTCTTTGGAACTTCATCGCCAACCTCGATCTCATCATATGCATCGCTGTCCAAAAACTGTCCGTCTCCTGCGGATACGGGCAGATGAAAAAGACGTATTGACCGTGGCGGATAAGGTGTGGGGGATACAGGAGGATTTTTTTCATAAAGACCGCTTGCCCGGAGGAGATCTGCATAGTCTGATACCATACGGCATCCGGTATCGTCAAGGCAGCTAAGAAGTGAAGGAACCTCATGCCTGTCAAAGGCTGCCCTGATGTCTGAGATGTTCAATATGTCACAAAGGACAAAAAGCAGATCGGAGGGGATACGAACCCTGCCTGACTCCCAGCTGTATACAATCTGGTTCGTGATCCGGGGATACCCGCGCTTTTTGAATTCATTTGCCACATCTACCTGTGACATATTTTGCTTTGTCCGTAATGCAGTGAGATATTCGTTAAGATTTTTCATAAGCACTTCCTTTACATATGCTGCAAGCCGTTTTCCATAAAGCCTCCGGCGTAGAGCGCTAAAGATTTGCATTGGAAGGTGCTTCACACCGCAAATCTTGCGCTATCGTCCGCCGGGGGCGGACTTGAATGTATCGTATTATACCACGAAAAACATGAATTTGCAATAGAAAAATAATAAAAAATATTATAATTCGACAAAAAAGTGCATTAAAATATATAAAAATATGATATGCCGATATCGCTCAATACTGCTTCATGAGCCTTTCCGTTTCATTGTGCTCTTCCTTCATCCATTCCAGGATGAAGCTGTTTAATTTTCTGGCGGCATTCGAAAATATATAATCCTTTCTGTACACCAGCCCCAGCCGGGCGGGAGGAATTTTTTCCCTGATCCTTACCATGTGAATTCCCAAATCCGGGAAATCCCTTTCTATCTTTACCATCTGCGCAATGGGCATGAAGCATATGCCGCTGTTTGAAGACAGGAGACGGTAGATAAGGTCGCTGTTTTCCACATCGTATAATATCTTGGGTTCAAATCCATATTTAATGCAGATTTTTCGAAGCTTGGTTTCATCTATCCTGGATCTGTCACAGATGAAGGTCTCATCTGAAAGGTCACATATCGAAACAGATACATGGTCAGTCAGCCAATGGGATGAGCCTGTAAGTATGACTAATTCCTTTTCCCCCAGAAGTTGAAAAACACATTCCTTATCTTCTATCGGGACTGATGTGATGCCGATGTCTATGGAGCCGTCAGCTATCTTTAACCGTATGTCTTCAGGTGAACAGTCGATCTGCCTGATCCCTATGTCGGGATTTTGGGTTGAAAATTCCCGGAGAAGATCCGGCAAAAAATCGTTCACCGTGCTTCCAAGATGAAGGAAATTATCTTCTGAATCATGGAGTCTTTTTATGGTTTGTACGCCCTTTTCCAATTCATCCAGGCTCATGTTCACGCTGCTAAGGAAAATCCTTCCATAGTCGTTAAGGACTATTTTTCCCTTTCTGTGGTCAAATAATGGAACTCCTATTTCGTCTTCCAGGCGTGAAATACTCCTGCTTAGGTTGGGTTGGGTCACAAAGAGCTCCTTTGCCGCCTTTGAAATGTTTTCTGTTTTTGCAACTGCCTTAAAATACTTAAGCTGGATAAGTTCCATAAAAAGGCCTCCCAAAATCCTTCGTCCAAATGCACAACTTATTATTCTACAGTTCCATACAGTATAACACATCGGGGAGAACTGCACAAGAAAAACATCTCTTAACAGTTCTGTACCCAAGGGGGATTAAGACAGGAAAGGCGTAATGGCTTTATTTTTTTCGATATGCTCTTGGGGTTATAACATTATATGCAAAAACATATTTTACAAATGTCTTTGCCGGGTGTATAATAGAAACAGTTGGTAACGAGGGATTGCCATGTGAGGCATTTTTTGGAGGAAATGAAATGAAGAAACTTCTTGATGGACAAACGGCAATAATAACGGGCGGAAGCTCTGGAATCGGGAAAAAGACCGCGGAGATTTTTACGGAAGAGGGAGCGTCCGTGGTTTTGGTGGCCAGGGGAAAGGAAAAACTTGACAAGGTAGTTGGTGAATTGACAGGCAGGGGTTTTAAGGCCATAGGAGTGCCTGCGGACGTAAGCTGCGAGGATGATTGCAAAAATATTGCAAAAGAAGCCGTAAAGGAATTTGGAAAGATAGATATTCTCGTAAATAATGCCGGCATCGCTGACAAGCACCGTCCCATCACGAGAACTGACACGGACTTTTGGAGGCAGGTGACGGGGATAAATCAGGATTCGGTATTTTTCCTTACCAAGGCAGTGCTTGAATATATGGAAAAGGAAGGAAAGGGATCCATAATAAATGTCTCTTCCATAGGAGGCGTGTTTGGAAGCGCCGGCATCTCCTACAGTGCTTCAAAATCCGCTGTGCTGGGAATGACCAAAAACATTGCCATACAGTTTGCGGGAAAGGGGATAAGGTGCAATGCCATAGCCCCGGGGCCTACGCCCACGGCCCTTAATACGCCTGAAGCCATGGCTACCTTTGATACCGAATTTGCAAAAAAATGCGCAGACCACATGGATATGTCTGTTCCTGAGGCGGATGTGGAAGATCAGGCAAATGCCATTTTGTATTTTGCAAGCGATATGTCAAAGGCCGTGACAGGACAGGTTTTGGTGGTAGATAATGGCTGTACGTTATAATGATTGGTAATGATAGCGACGAATTCAAATAATATGATTGGAGGTAGATCATGTTTGAAGATCTAAAAGGAAAAAGCGTTTTGGTTACGGGAGCCGCAACAGGAATAGGGAAGGCGACATCAAAGCTTTTTGCATCGCTTGGTGCGAAGGTGGCGGTCGCTACCGCGCATAATGTGACAGCGGGAGAGGCCGTGGCAGAAGAGATAAGGAAGGAAGGCGGTGAGGCTTTTTTCGTGCAGTGTGATGTATCCAATGAAGAGAGTGTAAAAAAATGCATAAATTCCGTGGTTGAAAAGTTTGGAAGCCTTGATATAGCATTTAACAATGCGGGAGTAGGGGCTGACGGCGTAAGGATTCCCTTTACATCCATGACGGATACTACGGAAGAGCTCTGGGACAAGGTGGTAAATACAAACATGAAGGGAACTTTTTTCTGCCTGAAGCATGAGATCATCCAAATGAAGGATCAGGGCAAGGGAGGAGCCATCGTAAATACGGCATCCATAGGCGGACTTAAAATGGCACCTGATTTTGGGGCATATGGTCCTTCTAAGGCGGGGGTCATAGCCCTGACCCAACAGGCGTCCAATGAAAACGCAAAGCACGGCATAAGGGTTAATGTTGTGTGCCCGGGACCCACGACAGGGACAGAGCTTATGAAAAATAATCTCCAGACCAACCCTGAGGAGGAGAAGATGCTGAAAGAACATGTGATTCCGATGGGGAAGCTTGGCACTGCTGAAATAGTCGCTGATGCCGTAGTATTTCTTTGCTCCGACATGGCGGGACATACCACGGGTCAGAGCTTTTCGGTAGACGGTGGGATGCACTGCATGTAAATAGGAGATGTGACGGTATGCAAAAGGAAAAGAAATATCCCCACGTTTTTTCTCCCATCAAGGTCAGGGGAGTCATATTAAAAAACCGCTTGCAGTATGCTCCTACCGTGGTCTTAAAATGTGCACCTAACGGGGACATGACGCAGGATATGATCGATTTTATGAAGTGGCAGGCAAAGACGGGCGTATCCTATATTACGGTAGGTGACACGCCTGTCGTTCATGACAATGCCTCGGCATGGCTCTGCGAGATGAATGTAAATTCCGATGACTGTATCCATGGAATGAACGCCCTTGTCATGGCGGCAAGGAAAAATGGTGCGGAAATTTCGGTAGAGCTGGCATATGCGGGCAGGGGAAACAAGATGGGTCCCGGGATTCCCCCTGCCATGGTGGTATCTAAGGAAAGGGCCCTTAATCCTGACGACATCCCTTATATGAAAGAGATGGACAGGAAGGATATGGATGATATGAAGCAGCATTATGTGGATGCGGCGGTAAGGTGTAAGATAGCAGGATTTCGCATCGTGATGCTCCATATGGCTCACAATAATTTTTTGGCACAATGGCTTTCACCCGATTCGAACGTACGTACGGATGAATACGGAGGATCTCCCGAGAACAGGAGAAGGTATCCTTTGGAGGTATTAAAAGCAGTACGCGAAGCCGTCGGTGATGATATGGTGATAGAAATAAGGGTGTCTGCCCAGGAGGATATCGAAGGGGGACTTTGTCTGGAGGAGTCTTTGGATTTCATGGAAGCTGCCCAGGAGTATGTGGACATCATACATGTTTCCAGGGGTTCTATTTTCCATCCCAGGGCGGCATCTTACACCATTCCCACATATTTCAAAGGCAGGAGGCTCAATGTGGACTTTGCGGCCAAGGCCAAAGAAAGGCTCCATATTCCTGTCTGTGTGGTGGGAAACATTACCTCCCTGGAAGAGGCAGAAGAAATCATAGCTTCAGGAAAGGCCGACATAGTGGCCATGGCAAAATCCTACATGGCTGACGGGGATTTGATATGGAAGTCTTTGGAAGGCCGGGTGGACGATATCTGTCCATGTACCAGGTGCGACCTTTGCGGAAATGCGAATAACCACGCAACGGAATGGTCATGCGCGGTAAATCCCCGGGTGGGAGTGCTTGGAGAGATAGAAAAAGTTCCCGAAAAAGACAGGAAGAAGGTCATGGTCATAGGCGGGGGACCTGCCGGGATGATGGCTGCCCAGACCCTTATGAAAAGGGGGCATGAATGTACTTTGTATGAAAAATCGCAAAGGCTTGGGGGGCTCTTAAATGATGCAGTCCTTGTTCCCTTCAAGAACTATATGAAAGACTACCTTGAATGGGACATAAGGCAGACAAAAAAAAGCGGGGCAAGGCTGGTGTTTGGGGAAGAGGTTACGATAGAGACCGTGGAAAAAGAAAATCCCGATGCCGTGATAGTGGCTACAGGCTCTAAGTATGTAAATCCTCCCATCCCCGGGATAGATAAGGTACTGGCTGTCCGTGACGTAGATGCCCATACCGTAGATACCGGCGATACGGTGGTGGTATGCGGAGGAGGCATAACGGGTCTTGAGTGCGCGCTTGCCCTTTGCCTGGAAGGAAAGAAGGTGACGGTCATTGATATGATACCGAAAGAGAGCTTTGTGGCTCAGATGCCCATCTTTAACAAGGCAGACCTTCTGGGACAGCTTGATGATTTTGGGGCAAAGCTCATAGGAAGTCAGAAGATACTGGAGTTTACCGATGACGGGGTAAAGACAGAGGATGCAGATGGCTCCGTAAACTTTTACAAGGCAGATTCCTATGTAAATGCCCTGGGCGTAGCTCCCGACCAGAAATTGGGGCTTGATCTTATGGAAAGGTTTGGGACCGATGTTATAATGGTAGGCGACTGCGTATCCAAGGGCAGGAATTATTATATGGCAAATCATGAAGGATATAATGCCGCAATGAACATATAAGGTGTATATACACAGGGTGCGTAAGGTATAGTGAACCTGGTACGCACCCCGGTTTTTTTGGGTTGTAGAAGGGAGGATATAATGGAGCTTATAGAAACAGTGGCTGCGGAAGGATTGGTCCTTGCGCACGACATGACAAGGATAATACCCGGAAAAGAAAAGAAAGCCGCCTTTAAGAAAGGCCATATTGTCACCAAAGATGATATCCCGGAGCTTTTGAAGATGGGAAAAGAGCATCTTTATGTATGGGAAAAAGATGACAATATGTACCATGAGGATGAGGCGGCAGAGATTCTGTGTGATATTTCCATGGGGGACAACCTTCACCGGGGGAAAGTCTCTGAGGGGAAAATAGAGCTTTTTTCCGATGTGGACGGAATATTAAAGATAGAAAGAGAGGGTCTTTGTGCCTTAAACGGATTGGGCGAAATGATGATAGCCTCAAGGCATGGAGATTTTCCCGTGAAAAAGGGTGACAAAGTCTGTGCCATGAGGGTCATACCATTGGTGATAGAAAAGGAAAAAATGGAAAGGGCAAAAAAGACCGCGGGAGAGCGCCCTCTTTTTAACGTGGTTCCATTCAAAAATCCCAAGGTATCCATCATCACCACGGGGAATGAGGTATATACGGGAAGGATAAAGGACTCATTTGGACCTGTGCTTAAAAACAAGGCAGGTGAATATGGTCTTGAAGTATTAAGACAGACAATCATTGGGGATGATAGGGAAAAAATATCCGCACAGATAAACAAGGATATAGAAGAAGGGGCACAGATAGTGCTTCTTACCGGAGGAATGAGCGTAGATCCGGATGATACCACCCCATCGGCTATAAAGCTCTCGGGAGCAAAGATAATATCATATGGGGCACCCGTCCTTCCCGGGGCAATGTTCCTTCTGGCATACAAGGGCGATATTCCCATAATGGGTCTTCCGGGGTGCGTCATGTATTCAAAGAGAACCATATTTGACCTGGTATTTCCAAGGGTACTTTCGGGGGAGAAAATCGATGCCGGTGACCTTAGGGGTTATGGTGAAGGGGGGCTTTGCCTTTCGTGCGATGTCTGTACCTTCCCCAACTGCGGATTTGGAAAAAAGTGATTGACTTTTTGCGGAGGGTGTATTATAATTGGCAAATAAGTCAAGCGCAGGGGGTTTCCTGACATTTTCCCACCATCTCGAAAATATGTTCGAAAAAACTATTGACAGATCCTTAATTTTATGTTAGTATGTTCATACGAGTTGAACATACGTTTGTTTGAGCGAAATATATTTAAGGAGTTTGTTATGAATGATTCAGCGAATAAAGAAGATAAGCTAAAGGCTTTGGATGTAGCCATAGCCCAGATAGAAAAGCAGTTTGGCAAGGGTGCCGTCATGAAGCTTGGGGACGCGGGGAACATGGGAGTGGACGTGATTCCCACAGGCTCTTTGAGCCTCGACATAGCCCTGGGGGTGGGAGGAATCCCCGTTGGGAGGATAGTGGAGGTCTATGGGCCTGAGTCATCAGGTAAGACCACGGTCGCCCTGCACATGGTGGCAGAGGTGCAAAAAAGGGGAGGTATAGCGGGATTCATCGATGCGGAGCATGCGTTAGACCCTGTGTATGCGGAAAATATCGGTGTGGATATAGATAATCTCTACATATCCCAGCCGGATTCCGGGGAGCAGGCCCTTGAGATTACGGAGACCATGGTGAGGTCCGGAGCCATAGACATAGTCATAGTGGACTCTGTGGCAGCACTGGTTCCAAAGGCGGAGATAGACGGTGATATGGGGGATTCACACATGGGTCTTCAGGCCAGGCTCATGTCCCAGGCCCTAAGAAAGCTTACCGCTGTCATCTCCAAGTCCAGGTGTGTGGTCATCTTCATAAACCAGCTCCGTGAGAAGCTCGGAGTCATGTTTGGGAATCCCGAGACCACCACGGGGGGCAGGGCTTTGAAGTTTTATTCATCCGTCAGATTGGATGTAAGGCGTACAGAGTCACTTAAGCAAAGCGGAGAGGTGATAGGAAACCATACCAGGATAAAGGTCGTAAAGAACAAGGTAGCCCCCCCGTTTAAGGAGGCTGAGTTTGACATCATGTTCGGCAAAGGGATTTCCAAGGAGGGAGACCTGATAGACTTGGCGGCCAAGAGCAATGTCATCCAAAAGAGCGGAGCATGGTATGCGTACGAAGGCGAGAAGATAGGACAGGGCAGGGAAAATGCCAAGCAGTATCTTGCAGATCACCCGGAGGTATTCGATGAGGTAGACCATAAGGTGAGGGTATCATATGGGCTTATTGATGATTTGGGTTCGGATGGGGTCTCTGATAATGCAGAAGAAAGAGATGTCCCTGACGAGGAAGCTGTATGATGGGTGTTGCCACGGCAGATGTGGATCATGATCTCTTAAAAAAGGCCAAGTCCAGGGCGCTTTTCCTGCTGGATCGTATGGACTATACATCTTTCAGGATGAGGCAAAAGCTTAGGCAGGGCGCATACCCTGAGGCTGTCATTGATAAGACTTTGGAATATCTTACAGAACGAAAGTACATAGACGATGACAGGTACGCATCCCTGTACGTTCACTCTCATAAGGACGCCATGCCTGAGCGCATGCTCAGGAAAAAAATGAAAGAGAGGGGACTTCCCGGTGAAGTTATATCTAGGGCATTAGAGGAGGCAGACCTTCCCGATGAAAGTATCCTCATAGAAAAATATCTTAAGAAAAAGCACTATGACCCATCTTCCGCAGATCCAAGAGACAGGCAGAAGATCATGAGGTTTTTAATATCCAAGGGGTTTTCTTACGACTCTATATTATGATAACGGGTTTTGAACCCGACATCATAATCATAAATATTATTTGATTTATTTTCCCCGATATGTTACTATATAAGGTACCATCACAGAATTGTGATGGTACACTAAAGTGGCATGTCGGGGTTTTTATGCACACAGTTCCTAAGGAAAATCGTTTTATATCATAAGGGGTGTTTTCATGGGCGCTTTATCAGAATTGGAACCCAAACGGGTATTTAAGTTTTTTGAGGAAATAGAATCCATACCCAGGGGAGCCGGAAATATGGAAAAAATAGTCTCGTACATGGAGGAGTTTGCCAAGGTACGGGGGATATCCTGCGAAAAGGACGACTACAACAATGTCATCATGAAGGTAGATGGCTCCAACGGATATGAAGACCATGAACCCTTCATGCTGCAGACCCATATGGATATGTTTTGCTCGAAGGGGGAAGGACCCGGATATGATTTTCTGCACACCCCCGTAAAGCTCCATCTGGATGAAACTCATATTTCTGCGGAGGGTACCTCCCTGGGAGGAGCCGAGGGCATAGGAATGGCGGCATGCCTGGCTGTTTTGGATGCAGAGGATATTCCCCATCCTCCTTTGGAAGTAGTATTTACCTCAGACGAAAGACCCGGTATGATGGGGGCGATGAACTTAGATACATCGTCCTTAAGATCAAAGATGATGCTGAACATTGCCTCAAATGGGGAGGGAAAATTATATGCGGCCTGCGCCGGAGGGCTTGATGTCATCTGCACGCTTCCTGTGGTAAGGCAGGAGCATGAAGGCTTTTTGGTCAGGATTAAGGTACATGGTCTCTACGGGGGACATTCCGGACTCCATATTGACAGGGGCAGAGCCAATGCCATAATGGTTCTGGCCTATCAGATGTATAGACTCTTCCAGGAGGTAACCTTCTATATTGCGGACATAGAAGGCGGTTACATGGAAAATACCATCCCCGACGAAGCTGCGGCATATTTAATTATGCGCACAAAGCAGGATGCCTATGACGCAATAGATTTCATCAGGGATTTTTCAAAGAAGGTGCTTCATGTATACAGGGTATCTGACCCTGATATCTCCGTGGACATTGATTACATAGGTGAAGATAATGAGGTAAAGTTTTCCCTTCCGCCCTTGGACAAGCATTCGACAGAAAAGCTCATAGATGCCCTTATCACGCTTCCCAATGGCATAGAGAGGATGAGCCCTGATGTAATGGGACTGGTGGAATCTTCGTTGAACCTTGGTATCCTAAGGCTGGACAAGACATCTGCAGAGGTAAGGTATTCCGTAAGGAGCGCCATTGAATACAGGAAGGTGTCCATTTTAGACCAGCTAAAGGTCGCGATGAAGACATTTGGCGGTATGGCCGAGGGTGTAGTAGACATACCTATATGGTACTACAAAGAGGATTCAAAGCTTCAGGAAGTGATGCTTCGGGTATATGAGAGAAAATACGGAAAGATACCCAAGTTCATGGCAGTTCATGCGGGATTGGAAAGCTCCGTGTTTGCGGAAAGAATAGAGGGTATGGATGCTATTTCCTTAGGACCTGAGGTAAGGGATATTTCCACGCCCAGGGAGAGCCTTGAGATAGGGAGCGTGGGGAAAATGTGGGAATTATTGCTGGAGGTTCTAAAAGAGCTGTAATATTGTAAGCCGGTATCCGGAAGCAGGTGTGCCATACTTTACAGGTATGGCACAGGGCGTTCGTGTGTCATAAGGTTAGCTGGAACTAACCTTATGCTTAGGAACTGTAAAGGCAGGAGGCGGGGATGAGACGAACGTGACGATCAATGATTGCACCGGAACCATGCTGCGTCAGTGACGAATAGTAACCGAATAGTAACAAAATGGTTAAAATCTTCTTGACACATCGCCTCCAAAAGTGTAAAATAGAAATGTTGCTTTTGAATAATTTTATACTCGCCGGCACAAATAAACGGGAGACCGATAAAACCTGATCCGACGGATATAATTACGATGCGCGAGGATTTCGCAAGGAATATGCCACCTGTGGTGGCCGGAATCAAGCGCAATCAGCGACATATACCGCCCTAAGGCGGACACAGCACAATGAAAACTAAATAAAGAAGGAGGTGTTTTTCGTGTCATCAGTGATGCCGGTGGTTGTCACTGTGGTGATTTCGCTTGTTTTGATAGTGGTTGCAGCGTTGGTGTCTTCCAAAGTTTCCGTGGACAGATTCAGGAAGGAATCTGAAGAGAAGATCGGGAATGCCGAAGACAGGGCGAGGGAGATCATAGATGATGCCGTAAAGGCAGCCGAGGCAAAGAAGCGGGAGGCCATCGTAGAGGCAAAGGAAGAGAACGTAAAGGCGAAGAACGAGCTCGACAAGGAGATTAAGTCCAGAAGGGCAGAGATTGCGCGTTACGAGAACAGGATCAACCAGAAGGAAGAGAATCTTGACAAGAAGCTCGCATCCGCAGAGAAAAAGGAAGCGGACTTGAGCAGAAAAGAAAGCGAACTGGAAAAGAAAAGGGCAGAAGTGGACAAGCTTTCAGAGCAGAGGGTTCAGGAGCTGGAGAGGATATCAGGACTTACATCCGATGAAGCCAAGGAGTACCTTTTGAAGGCTGTGGAGGACGATGTAAAGATTGAGACCGCAAAGCTCATCAAGGATTTAGAGAACCAGGCCAAGGAAGAAGCTGACAAGAAAGCAAAGGAATATGTGGTAACGGCGATTCAGCGGTGTGCGGTAGACCACGTATCAGAGACCACCATTTCGGTAGTGCCCCTTCCCAATGATGAGATGAAGGGAAGGATCATAGGCCGTGAGGGGAGGAATATCCGCACGATAGAGACCATGACGGGGGTAGATCTCATAGTGGATGATACTCCGGAAGCCGTGGTGCTTTCGAGCTTTGATCCGGTAAGGCGTGAAATAGCCAGGATTGCCTTAGAGAAGCTTATCGTGGACGGCAGGATACATCCCGCCAGAATAGAAGAGATGGTAGAAAAGGCCACGAAGGAAGTAGAGACCATGATCCGCACCGAGGGGGAGAATGCCACCATGGAGGTGGGAGTTCACGGTATACATCAAGAGCTTATAAAGCTCATAGGCAGGCTTAAGTTTAGGACCAGCTATGGGCAAAATGCCTTGAAGCACTCGATAGAGGTAGCCCAGCTTTGCGGGCTTTTGGCGGCTGAGGTGGGCGTGGATGTACGTACTGCCAAGAGGGCAGGCTTGCTTCACGATATTGGAAAGGCCATTGACCATGAGGTGGAAGGAACCCATATCCAGATAGGGGTTAACCTCTGTCGCAAATACAAGGAGGCTCCCATCATCATAAACGCCGTGGAGGCGCATCATGGGGACGTGGAACCACAGAGTCTTGTGGCAGTGTTGGTTCAGGCAGCGGATGCAATATCTGCGGCCCGTCCGGGCGCACGCAGGGAGACCATGGAGACCTATACGAACAGGCTGAAGGAATTGGAGGATATTACCAATGATTTCGAGGGAGTAGACAAGTCCTATGCCATTCAGGCGGGACGCGAGGTCAGGGTCATGGTGATTCCCGAGAAGATTTCTGATGCTGATATGGTGCTTATGGCAAGGGACATATCAAAGAGGATAGAAGACGAATTGAAATATCCCGGTCAGATAAAGGTGAATGTCATCAGGGAATCCAGAGTGATAGATTACGCAAAATAATATTATGCCAAAGCTAAGACTTGGGGTTTTAGCTTTGGCGTTTTTGTGTTACGAAAGGGGCTGTGAATAGTAACATGCAATGGGAGGAAATAATGGAGGGAAAAAGTAAGTGTTAAAGAAAATAGTAAGGACAATACAAAGCAGGGTGTTTTTCATAGCCCTATCAGTATTCCTACAGCTTCTAATACTCTTTACACTGATGTACTTTGTGCAGTTCTCCTATCCAGTTTTCTCTATAGTGATGATGGTAATATCCTGGATAGTGGCCTTTGTTGTCCTAAACAGGGATCAAAACCCCCAGTTTAAGCTGGCGTGGACAATATTTATTTTGGCACTACCGTTGCTGGGAGTCGGTATGTATTTCCTTTTCGGGACAAGGAGGCTTACCAAAAATGCCAGGCAAAGGTTTGACAAGGTGCGTCATGAAGGTAAAGGGGTGCTCATGCAGGATGGGGACGTATTGGATGAGATAAAAAAGCAAAATCCCCAGGTGCACGGGCAGATTAACTATGTCCTTAAGAATGCTGAATATCCCGTATACAAGGAAGAAGAAAGCCGGTATTTCCCATCGGGGGAGGATGTATTTCCCCATATCAAGGAGGATCTTCAAAAGGCAAAGGATTTTATTTTTATTGAATTTTTCATAATAGGGATGGGGCATATGTGGGAGGATATTTTGCTCATTCTGATTCAGAAGAAAAAAGAAGGAGTGGATGTACGGGTCATGTATGATGATTTTGGCTCTACCAGGGCCATACCCTACAGATATCACAAGAAGCTAGAGAAATTGGGAATATCCGCGGTACCCTTCCATCCCATAAGGCCGGTTTTTTCTATTATAATGAACAACCGTGACCACAGGAAGCTTGTCGTAATAGATGGAAAAATAGGATATACGGGCGGAATAAATATAGCGGATGAATATATCAACGAAAAGGAAAGGTTTGGGTACTGGAAGGACAATGCCGTACGTATAACGGGAAAGCCTGTCATGAACATGACTACGATGTTCCTTGAGATGTGGGACTACGCCAAAGGGATAACGGAAGATTATTCCGTCTTTTTTCCCAAATACGATATGGAAAAACCAAGTGGGGACAAAGAAGCGCAACATTCCATGGGATATGTCCTTCCATATGCCGATATGCCTTTGGACATGGAAAGGCTGGGAAAGATAATATACCTTGACATCATCAATCAGGCAACCGATTATGTATATATTACGACACCCTACATGATAATGGACGATGAGATGGGGACGGCCCTTATAAATGCCTCCAAAAGGGGAGTGGATGTAAGGATAGTATTGCCGGGTATTCCCGACAAGAAGATCATATACATGATGGGCCAGTCAAACTATGAAAGGCTTATAAATGTGGGAGTAAAGATTTACCATTATACCCCGGGCTTCATGCATTCTAAATCCTTTGTGAGCGATGACATAATAGGAGTCATAGGCTCTATAAATCTCGACTACAGGAGCCTTTACCTTCATTTCGAAAACGGAGTGTATTTTTATCATGCAGATGTGGTAAACGATCTTAAAAATGATATTGTTTACGCCATCAGTCAATCCGAGAAAATAGATCTTGAATTTTGCAGAAAAAGGCCAAAGGGTATAAGGGTGATGATGGGAATACTTGGAATATTTTCACCGCTTCTGTAAAGAAAAATGAAGAAAAAAACATTATTATGGACACCTTTTGCCATTATGGGATTTGCCATATGGCAGAAATATGAATTAAATAGATTTGATGTACATAAAGTAAAAATAAAAAACCAAAAATTAAAAAAAAGAATCCGTATGGCAGTAATTGCAGACCTTCATGGACACGTGTACGGAAAAAATAACGAAAGGCTCTTAGGCGCCATAAAGGATTCATCCCCGGATGTTTGCGTCATTCCGGGTGACCTTATCTTAGCCCATAGGAAAGTGCTAAGGAAACGCCGGGAAGGGTTTGAAAAGGAGCTTTCTTTCGTTAAAGAATTAACGGGAATCTCCCCTGTGGTCTTTTCCCCCGGGAACCATGAAGCAAACCTTAAAAGGATTTTTCCTTACGGAATCTTAAGCTATTTTCAACTTAGGGAATCCCTCCTTGGAATGGGAATTTTGCTTTTGGAAAATGAATCGGTGGTTCTTGACATTAATGACCAAAAGATTAATTTTACGGGCGCTGACATAGATATGCGGTTTTACAGGAAGCTAAAGGGGATAAAGATGCCTGACGGATACCTTGAAAAAATCCTTCCTCCACCTAAAAAGGATTTACCTAATGTACTTGCTGCCCATAATCCTTTGTTTTTCAAAAATTATTCTTCATGGGGGGCTGACCTTGTACTTTCAGGTCACAATCATGGGGGGTTGATAAGGCTTCCTTTTTTAGGGAGCGTTGTATCTTCGCAATTGACACTTTTCCCCAAATATGACGCAGGTCTTTTTAGGGAAAATGACACAGATATGTATGTGAGCAGGGGGCTTGGGACACATACCATAAATATCAGGATAAATAACAGGGCTGAGTTGGTAATCATTGATTTTTTGCCAAAATGAGAGTATAATAATGATGGAATTTAAATTCAGGCTGGATGCCTTCGAGGGACCTTTAGACCTCCTTTTGCATCTGATAGAAAAAAACAAGGTGGATATATACGACATCCCGATAGCAAAGATTACGGAACAGTACCTGGAATACATGGATGAGCTCGGGGATGATGACTTGGACTCGTACAGTGAATTTGTCGTTATGGCAGCTACCCTTATAGCAATAAAAGTAAAAATGCTACTTCCCGGCAGGGAGGATAAGGATGAGGAAGAAGACCCGAGGGATGCCCTGGTAGAGCAGCTCGTCTCCTACAAGGTCGCAAAGTACGGAGCCTTGCTTCTAAAGAAATGGCAAGGTCCCGCGACCATGGTCTACTACAACAAGCCATCCATACCCAAAGAACTCCGTTCAACAGATGAAAAAGTGGACCTTGATGAGCTTTGCAGGGATTATGGGATCGTAGACCTTGAAGATATTTTTTCCGAACTTATGAAAAGGCAGCTCGAAAAGATAGACAAGATCCGTGGGAATTTTGGAAAGATCGAGAAGGAAAAGGTAACCCTCCCCGACAGGATGGAATATGTCTGTGACTATGCAAACAGCCATGACAGGTTTTCTTTTTCAGAGCTGATGGAAGATGTGACGGAAAAGATTGAATTAATAGTCACTTTCATGGCTCTTTTGGAACTCGTAAAGACCGGGGAACTTATTTTGAGCCAGGATGAACTTTTTTCAGACATCTATATCGAAAAAAAGAAAGCGGCATAAGGAACTGTGATCATGGAAGAAACAAGCGAAGAAAAAATAGCGGCTCTCGAAGCGGTGCTTTTTGCCGTGGGAAGGCCCGTGTCATTGGAAGATATAATGAAGGCCCTTGAGGTGGATGAAGAGATGGCAAATGCCCTTATAGATGAGCTTTCATCATCCTATGAGGAAAAACAAAGGGGGATAAGGATCGCGAAAATAGACGGGGCATACCAGCTTTGCACAAAGAGCGCATTGTATCCTTATATTTCTTCCATAGTCAATGAAAATAAAGAATACAAACTGACAGATACCGTATTAGAGACCTTGTCCATCATAGCCTACAGGCAGCCCGTGACCAGGGCGGAGATAGAAAAGATAAGGGGTGTTTCCAGTTCGCATGCCGTAAACCGGCTTATGGACTATGGCCTCATAAAGGAGATGGGGAGGCTTGATGCCCCGGGAAAGCCCCTTTTATTTGGGACCACGGATGAGTTTTTGAGGTGCTTTGGGATTTCATCCCCGAAGGACATACCCGTTCCCGATGAAAGTGAAGTCATTGAGTTCAAGAGACAGGCAGAGGAAGAAATATACCTTAATGGGGAAGTGGAAGTATAGATGAACAGCGATATCATTCACAAGATAAACAGCAAATATGCCAAGATGAGCAAGGGTCAGAAAGTCCTTTCGGCTTACATAACTGACTGCCTGGATGAGGCTGCCTTCCTTACGGCGGCAAAGTTGGGGGAAAAGGTAGGGATATCAGAGTCTACCGTGGTAAGGTATGCCGGATTTCTGGGATACAAGGGTTATCCCGAGTTTCAAAACGCCATGAAGGACATGGTGAGGATGAAATTAAAGAACAAGTCTGATGAGAGGATTTCCTACAGCAATGTGGAAGGCGGGGAGGTTCTCGCAAAAGTCCTTATGGCTGACGGTCAGAGGATCCAGGAGACATTGGAAAAAATGGACGGCAAGACCTTCGGAATGGCAGAGGAGATCATACTTGGCGCCGACCGGATATATGTTCTCGGGGTAAGGGACTCCCATCCCCTTGCGGAAATCTTAGCCTCACACCTTTCCAAGATGTTCGATGATGTTTATCTTCTGGGAGGCGAGCCCCCAAACACCATGTTTGAGAAGATCATGCACATAAGGGAAGATGACATAGTCATAGCGCTAAGCTTTCCAAGATACTCCATGTCCACATTAAAGGCCTTGGAGTATGCAAACGACAGGAAGGCAAAGGTAATAACCATAACGGACTCCATACATTCCCCGATGAACCTTTACTCTTCCTGCAACCTGGTGGCCGTAAGCGACATGTCGTCTTTTTTTGAATCCCTTACCGCGCCCTTAAGCCTTATAAATGCCCTTATCTTAGACCTTGGCATAAAGCGCAAGGAAAAGATACTTGAGGCATTTGAAATAACGGATGAATTTTTCAGGGATTATCCGGCAGGGAATTCGGACGATATAGAATATTTAAAGGATAACATAAAGTTTAGGCTGGTGTGAGCCGTATCATTTTACGATCAAGGAACTGTCATGGAATAAATTGCGCAAGTTTTTCCGTGAAAGTCCCTAAGTCAGGCACCGCGGGAGATTCATCCAATGAGTAAAGTGGCAGTCATAGGGGGAGGCCCGGCCGGTATGATGGCCGCCATAGCGGCATCAGAAAACGGTCATAAGGTCACCATTTTTGACAAGAACGAAAAGCTTGGGAAAAAGCTTTTTATTACGGGAAAGGGCAGGTGCAATGTCACCAATTCCTGTAATGCCGACAGCTTTTTTAACGGCATCATAAGGAATCCCAAATTCCTCTATTCGGCACTAAGTGCCTATGATAATTTTGCCGTGATGGATTTTTTCGAGGGGGAGAATGTTCCCCTCAAAATAGAAAGGGGAGGAAGGGTTTTTCCCGAATCGGATCACTCTTCAGATATCATACGTGCCCTCGAAAACAAATTAAAGGAAAGAAAGGTAAAAATAGCCTTAAAGACCGATGTGAAGTCCCTTACGATAGAAGATGGATCGGTCAGGGGATTTGCGACAGACAGGAAAAAATACAGGTTTGACTCCGTGATCTTGGCCATGGGAGGAGAGTCCTATCCGTCCACGGGTTCTACGGGGGACTGGATAGGGATGGCAGATGATTTGGGTCTTGAGGTATCAAAATGCGTGCCGGCATTGGTTCCCTTAGATGTCAGGGAGGTAAAAAACATCTATTTCGAAGACCTTAACGGTCTTTCCTTAAAAAACGTCTCTTTGTCTGTATTTTGGGAAGGAAAGGAGCTTGACTCTTTTTTTGGTGAGATGATTTTTACGCATTTTGGGATATCCGGTCCCATAGTCCTTGAGTGTTCTGCTAGGTATGCAGAGGAAATAAGGCTGGGGCATGTGAAATGCGAGATAGACCTAAAGCCTGCCCTGTCCGAGGTAAAGCTTGACAAAAGGATGCTAAGGGATTTTGATGAATACAAAAATAAAGACATCCATAACGCCCTTAAGGATCTTTTGCCCTCGGGGCTCATAGGATATGTCCTTTACGAATCAAAGATATCTCCCAAGGCAAAGATAAATTCCATTACCAAGCAGGAGAGGATGAGGCTTTCATATACCATAAAGCACCTTCCCTTCCACATCACAAAAACCAGGGGTTTTGATGAGGCCATTATCACCTGTGGGGGAGTGTCGGTGAGGGAAATAAACCCGGGAACCATGGAGTCAAAAAAGATAAAAAACCTTTATCTTGCGGGTGAAATGATAGATGTACACGGGATTACCGGTGGATATAATCTTCAGATAGCCTGGTCAACGGGTTATCTGGCGGGAAGAAGCGTGCAATAGGGTTTATATAGGCTGTGAAGGGCATAACAGGAGGAAGTAATGAATATAGCAATAGACGGGCCGGCGGGCTCGGGAAAAAGCACAGTAGCAAAAAGGCTCGCCAAAGGGCTTTCATTTATCTATGTGGATACGGGGGCACTCTACAGGGCGATGGCCCTATACTGCCTGGAAAATGATATTGATACCAAAGATAAGGCAAAGGTTTCGGAAGCTGTAAATGATATGGACATAGCCTTGAAATATGAGAGGGGTACACAGATAGTGCTTCTTAATGGGAGGGATGTATCGGGGCTTATCCGCACGGAGGAGGTATCAAAAAATACGTCTGTGATCTCCGCCTATCCAAAGGTCAGGGAAAAGCTTTTGGGGATACAGCAAGACATTGCCAAAAAAAACGATGTGATAATGGATGGAAGAGACATAGGCACTAATGTCCTTCCCGGTGCGGAGCTTAAGATTTTTCTTACCGCGTCTGTAAAGGTGAGGGCAAAAAGGCGCTATGATGAGCTGAAAGAAAGGGGCGAAGACGCAGACCTTTATGATATAGAAAAGGATATTAAGGAAAGGGATGAGAGGGACACAAACAGGGATATAGCGCCCCTTAGGAAGGCCGGTGATGCGATAGAGATAGATACGTCTTCCATGACCATTGACGAGGTTACGAAAAAGATTCGGGAGATGGTATAGATGGAAGTTGTGCTGGCTAAATCCGCCGGATTTTGCTTCGGGGTGGAAAGGGCCGTTAACATGGTCACGGAGGCTGCGCAAAAGGAAGGCACGGATATTTACACCTATGGTCCCATCGTCCACAATGAACAGGTGGTAGATGAACTCAAACAAAAGGGTGTATGCGTCATTTCTTCCATGGATGAGATAAAGAGCATCAAAAAAGGCACCATAGCCATCAGGGCCCACGGAGTAGGACCTGATGTATATGGGGCGATACGACAGGCCGGCTTAAATATAATAGATGCCACATGCCCGTTTGTAAAGAAAATACATGAGACCGTAGAAAAAGCCGCATCGGCCGGAAAGAACGTGATAATAGCAGGCGATGCGAGCCATCCCGAGGTCGTTGGGATATTGGGATGGTCCAAGGGAAAGGGAGTGGTGGTTTCATCGCAGGAAGAGCTGGATTCGTTAAATGATGATTTGTTAAATGACGCTATCCTAGTAGCCCAAACGACATTTCATGCAAAAAAATTCAAATCAATGGTTGAAAATCTCAAAAAAAAGGAGTATAATATTGAGGTTGCGAATACTATTTGCAATGCTACTGACGAGAGACAGAGGGAGGCAGAGCTATTGGCCGATCGTTCCGATGTCATGATCGTCATAGGGGGACGCAGCAGTTCGAATACAAGGAAGTTGTATGATATTTGTAAGGCAAGATGCAATGATACGTACTTCATCCAGTCGCTAGAGGATTTCTATTTACTATCTGATAGGCAAATCAATACTGTTGGGATCACCGCAGGGGCTTCTACCCCAAGAAAAATTATTAAGGAGGTTCAAAATTATGTCAGAAATGAGTTTTGAACAATTACTCGAAGAGCAAGGCTTGAAGACTATCAGAAACGGAGAAATCGTTGAAGGCACGATCATTGATGTGAAGAAAGACGAGATCATCCTGAACATTGGCTATAAGTCTGATGGAATCATCACCCGTAATGAGTATACCAACGACCCATCCGTGAATGACCTTACCCAGGTGGTGAATGTTGGGGATACGATGGATGCGAAGGTAGTCAAGGTCAATGACGGCGAGGGACAGGTCATTCTTTCATACAAGAGGCTCGCGCAGGAAAGAAACAGCCAGCTTTTGGAGGAGGCTTTCGAGAAGCAGGAGGTTCTTACCGCAAAGGTTACGAAGGTTTTGGACGGGGGTCTTAGCGTCACGGTAGACGAGACCAGGGTGTTCATCCCGGCCAGCCTTGTATCCGATACCTTCGTGAAGGATCTCCATGAATACGATGGAAAGGAGATTTCCTTCATTATCACCGAATTTAATCCCAGGAGGCGCAGGATCATAGGTGACAGAAGGGCGCTCATCGTAAAGGAAAAGGAAGAGAAGCTCAAAGAGCTCCTTGAGTCCTTGAATATAGGTGATGTCATCGAAGGAAAGGTAAAGAATGTCACCACCTTCGGCGCGTTTGTGGATCTTGGAGGGGCAGACGGTCTTTTACATATCTCGGAGATGTCCTGGGGAAGGGTTGACTCTCCCAAGAAGCTCTTCAAGACAGGCGATGAGGTACGAGTCTTTGTAAAGGACATAAAGGAAAACAAGATAGCGCTCTCCATGAAGTTCCCGGATGAGAATCCATGGAATGATGCGGCCGAGAAATTTGCGCCGGGCACCATTGTTACGGGAAAGGTAGCCAGGATGACCGACTTTGGGGCGTTCATAGCATTGGCTCCGGGAGTGGATGCATTGCTTCATGTTTCCCAGATATCCCGTGACCATGTGGACAAGCCTTCCGATGTTCTTTCCGTGGGTCAGGAAGTGACTGCAAAGATCGTGGATTTCAATGAAGAAAACCACAAGATCAGCCTCAGCATGAAGGCTCTTCAGAACAGCGCACCCAAAAAGCCCGTGGAAGATGCCGCAGAAGCAGATTCTGCCGCTGAGGAAGCTTCAGAAGAAAGCGTACCTTCCGAAGATGAAGCATGAGGGCGTACCTAATCTGTGGCTCTATGTCGACATACGGAGGGCATGACATATGGAAGGATACGAAAAATTCAAAAAAGACGTACTTAACCTTACAAAGATAGATCTTAATGCATACAAGGAAAAGCAGATGCGCAGGCGTATCGAGACCCTGATCAACAAGAACCGCATCTCATCCTATGACGACTATGTAAAAGTACTTAAGACCGACAAGGAAAGGTTTGAGGAGTTTGTGAATTTCCTTACGATAAATGTTTCGGAGTTCTATAGGAATCCCGAACAATGGAAATTCATGGATGAGACCATATTCCCTGAGCTGACGAAAAAATTTGGCAAGAGACTCAAGATATGGAGCGCTGCATGTTCCACGGGTGATGAGCCGTATTCCCTAGTCATGGCTCTGTCAAAGCATGTTCCCATGGAGAGCATAAAGATACATGCGACCGACCTTGACAAGAAGGTCATGGCGCAGGCCCAGATAGGTCTTTATTCGGAGAAGAGCATTAAGAACGTGCCTGACGAGTTCAAAAGAAAGTATTTTACCAAGATAGGTGCCTCCTACCAGATTTCCGATGAGATTAAAAAGCACGTGGAATTCAAGTCCCACAACCTCATCGAGGACAGGTATGATACGAATTTTGACATGATAGTCTGCAGGAACGTACTCATTTATTTTACCGATGAGGCGAAGGATGAGGTGTTCCTTAAGTTTAATAAATCCCTTAAAAAGGGAGGGATTCTTTTCATAGGATCTACGGAGCAGATAATAAATTACCGTGACATAAATTTTGAGAAGAAAAGTTCGTTCTTCTTTGAAAAAGTGTAGCTGTTTGGCGTGCATCAGATGGCTTTGACTGCCCGGAACGAGAAAGTCTTTCAGGCAGTTGTGATATGGTGTTTTAAGGCTAAGGGATGTTTTTTAAGCCCTTGGCCTTTTTCTTGTTGACAAAAAAAGAAAAATATTATACAATAATAGTTGATTAGTCCTAACTAACTCACAATGATTGACCCTGATGGAGGAAATATGTCTAAGGATCTGGTTGTAAATATGTTAAAAGAGAACGGATGCCGTATCACGAAGCAGAGGCTTACCATACTGGATGTCATCCTGAACAACGACTGTTCCTGCTGCAAGGAAATTTACTACAAGGCTTCACAGATAGATGATTCCATAGGGGTAGCTACGGTCTACAGGATGGTTAATGTCTTGGAGGAGATAGGTGTGGTTTCAAGGCGGATCTTCTTAAATGAACTTCCCGATGACTACGGCATGGACGAGAAGAAGACTATTGATGGCAGGAAGGCATCATAAATAGAAGGCATCACAAATGTTTGAATTGTACAAAAAATATATTCAATTGTTCGGTAAGTGGCGTGGTACGCCACTTATTTTTATCTAACCGAAGATAGCTTAACCTAACGAATGCTTAGTTTATGCGGATTCCTGATAGTTTAGACAAACTGATAATAATTTATAAATAAGGGTATAATTTTTCCGCCTAATGATAAATAATAATCAATAAACCTATTGCAATAGTTATATCTAACTCTGTATAATAAAAACACATCAAAATTTTCTGACAAAATATAGGAAACAATTTATTCTTTATTTTTATTCTTTATTATAAGGAGGTAGAATTATGCATTGGGGAAAAATAGGTTTATTTGCAGGTGGGGTATTGTTTGGGACGGCCGGAATCAAAATCTTATCCAGCAAGGATGCGAAGAATGTTTATGTGCAGTGTACGGCGGCGACTCTTCGCGCCAAAGACTGCGTGATGGATACAGCGTCCATCATACAGGAAAACTGTGAGGACATCCTAGAAGAGGCTAAGGAGGTAAACCTTAACCGCAAGAAAGAGGAGGATGAAGCCGTATTTGAAGATGAATCCGATGATGCAAAAGACGCTGTGGAAGCTTAGGGAGAGGGGTTTTAGATTATGAAATTTTGGCTTGAGAGTGACATTAAAAACAGGGCCAGAATACATATCGACAAAACATCCCTGACCGTGAGGCAGGCGGATTCTTTGGCCTATCATTTGGAGCAAAACCCTTCGATAACAAGGGTGAAGGTCTATGAGCGGACGGCAGATGTAGCCATTTTCTATACGGGAGAAAGAAAATACATAATTACATTCCTTAAAGGACTGTCATTGTCTTTGGCATTGGAGGATGCGCCCGAGGAAGTCCTTGAGGCTTCGGGAAGGAAGCTTTCCTTGAAATACAAGGAACAGCTCACCATGAAGGTGTTATCAAGGATCGTTTTAGGAGTGGTTTTCCCATATCCCGCAAGGGTTGCCGTAACGGTTTTAAGGTCTTTCAAATATATTGCCATGGGACTTAAGAGCCTTCTTAAGGGAAGGCTTGAGGTTCCGGTCTTAGACGCCATAGCCATCTTTGTTTCCATGGTAAGGGGTGATTTTGATACGGCAGGCTCTGTAATGTTTCTTCTGGGGATAGGAGAGATCTTGGAAGAGTGGACCCACAAGAAATCCGTGGACGATCTGGCAAAGAGCATGGCACTAAAGGTTTCCAATGTATGGCTTGTTACCGGTGAGGGCGAGGTTCTTGTTAAGGCATCGGATATCAGGGAAGGCGATGAGGTCATTGTCAGAATGGGCAATGTCGTTCCTTTTGATGGCAAGGTCACAGACGGGGAGGCATTTTTAAATCAGTCATCCCTTACGGGGGAATCCCTGCCGGTCAGGAAAAAGAAGGATGGGTTCGTATACGCAGGGACTGTCGTTGAGGAAGGGCAGATAAAGGTTCTGGTGGAAAAGACCAAAGGAAGGACCAAGTATGAGCAGATAGTCATGATGATAGAGGAATCAGAGAAATTAAAATCCTCCATCGAAAGCAAGAGCTCACATATAGCTGATTCCCTGGTACCATATACCCTGGCGGGAACCATTCTTACGTATGCTGTTACAAGGAATATCACGAAGGCAGTGTCGGTGCTTATGGTAGACTTTTCGTGCGCATTAAAGCTGGCCATACCTATCAGTGTGCTTTCCGCCATCAGGGAATGTCAGGAACATGGCATCACCGTGAAAGGCGGAAAATTCCTAGAGGCTATGGCAGAGGCAGACACCATGGTATTTGACAAGACGGGGACCCTCACCAATGCCACTCCTACGGTGGCCGATATTATCAGTGAGGACGAAGGGGTAAAAGACGAGATGCTAAAAATAGCGGCCTGCCTGGAAGAGCATTTCCCCCATTCCGTGGCAAATGCCGTCGTTAAGGAAGCCGCAATGCGTGGGATATCCCACGATGAGATGCATACCAAAGTTAATTACATAGTGGCGCACGGAGTGGCATCTTCCATTGACGGCAAACCCGTACTCATAGGGAGCTACCACTTTGTCTTTGAGGATGAAGGGTGTTCGGTATCCGATAAATTCAGGGAGAAGATAAATAGTCTCTCCGATGAGTATTCATACCTTTACCTTGCCATGGATGGGATGCTTAAGGCGGTGATAGCCATATCCGACCCACTGCGCAAAGAGGCCAAAGAAGTACTTTTACAGCTTAAGGACACAGGCATAAGTAAAATAGTCATGATGACCGGGGATAGTGAAAGGACGGCAAGGGCCATTGCTTACAAGGCCGGCGTGGATGAATATTATTCCGAGGTATTGCCTGAGGATAAGGCGAGTTTTATTGAAAAGGAAAAGGAAAAGGGGCACAAGGTGGTGATGGTGGGTGACGGAATAAACGACTCCCCTGCGTTATCTGCCGCAGACTGTGGCATAGCCATCAGCGACGGCGCGCAGATCGCGCGGGAAATAGCCGATGTTACGATAGCCGCCGATGACCTTAATGAGCTTTTGGTATTTAGGAAAATAAGCCTTCTTCTTATGAAAAAAATAAAAAAGAATTTCAGGATGATAGTAGGGCTTAACGGGGGCTTTATAGCCCTTGGGCTGGCGGGATTAATAACCCCTGCCACATCAGCCACCTTACATAATACATCTACCCTGGCTATCAGCGTAGCCGGGATGAGAAATGTATATCAGTAACTGTTAGCATAATAAGATACAAAATCCCTAAGGCAGGTCTTTATTTTCCCGGCATCTGACAAAAAACCGGGTGTGATGGGAAAGTGGGCCTGCCTTCTTTTTTCGTCTTCGTAGAAGGGAGTATCAGTGAAGGAGGGATTTGGAAGGGGCATAAACAATCCGCTTTTTTTCATGTATGCCGTATTCCTTGTGGCCTTTACCCTGTGGCTTTTGTTTGAAAAGGATGCCACTGACTTGTGGTAGGCGATATCTTCGTTGGGAAAATAATAGTAATTTTTATAGTCAGGGTAGAAGTGGTAAAACACACCTTCCGTGGTAAATATGGAAATATATGCTTTATTACCCTTTAGCCTGAAAAAAATCCTTCCATCCTGGATGATCATTCCGTTTGGGCCGGGGGTATTATTTCTAATTTCGTATATTCCTATCAGGTTTTTGTCAGCGCTTGTTTCAATGATCTCAAGATCCAACAACTGTATATCCATTTTGCACAAATCCTATTTTTTCCTATTTTTTTTAGAAAATTCACAATGGGTTAAAACGCTTTCAAACAGTTAGATTTTCCTAACTGAAATAAGTCGTGTAAAACCAATAAAAAGTATCAAATTTTATACAAGTTTTTAATAATTTCACTACAAAATTTCTCAAAAATGTGTTAAAATATAGGGAATGGTTTTGTAGCCATTCGGAGGGTACATCAGGATGGTTCCTAAACATATATGATACTATAATTTTATTCAAAAGAAAAGAGGTAATATACTAATGGGATTGAAGACTTTTATCGGTGGTGTTCACCCCTATGATGGCAAGGATCTTTCCAAGGACAAGCCAATCATGGAGATTTCACCCAAAAGCGAGATGGTCTATCCACTGTCCCAGCACATCGGCGCGCCGGCGTCTCCTCTGGTAAAGGTTGGGGATACCGTGAAGAAGGGTCAGATGATAGCGGAGGCAGGGGGATTCGTCTCATCGCCCATTCATTCTTCTGTTTCGGGTAAGGTCGCAAAGATTGAGCCCAGGAGGGTGGCCGCGGGCGGCATGGTGAATTCCATCATCATCGAAAATGACGGAGAGTACGATGAGGTAGAGTATTCTCCCGTGGACGATGTGTCGTCCCTGTCTGCAGACGAGATCAAGGAGCGCATCAAGAATGCCGGAGTGGTAGGATTGGGAGGGGCGGGGTTCCCCACCCATGTGAAGCTTTCACCTCAGGATCCTTCCAAGATTGACTATATCATAGCCAACTGCGCGGAGTGTGAGCCGTATCTTACCAGCGATTACCGTACCATGCTGGAGATGCCGGAGAAGCTCATAGGCGGCATGAAGATCGCGCTGTCGCTTTTTCCCGGAGCAAAGGGGATATTCGGCATAGAGAACAATAAAAAAGACTGTATCGACATGCTGTCAAAGATGACCGCTTCAGATCCCGATATTTCGGTCTGTGCCCTTGCCACCAAATATCCCCAGGGTGCGGAGCGGTCCATGATATTTGCCACCACGGGGAGGAAGATAAATTCATCAATGCTTCCTGCCGATGCGGGCTGCATAGTCGATAACACAGCTACCTTGTGTGCCGTTTATGATGCCGTAAAGGAAGGAAAGCCCATAATATCCAGGGTCGTTACCATTACCGGGGATGCGATAAAAGATCCCAGGAATTTCCTGGTGCCTACGGGGACTTCTTTCAGGGATATTGTAGAAGAAGCGGGAGGATTTTCCAGCCAGCCGGAGAAGATGATTTACGGTGGACCCATGATGGGATTTGCCAATTTTACGCTGGATGTTCCGGTGGGAAAGACGAATTCGGCGCTCCTTTGCTTTACCAAGGATGAGGCCGACGCCTTTGAGCCTTCGGCGTGCATAGGCTGCGGCAGATGCGTGGATGCCTGTCCGTCCAGGATAGTGCCTTCCCGCCTGGCTGATTTTTCAGAAAACGATCAGCTCTCAGAGTTTGAAAAATGGGGAGGGGTGGAGTGCGTGGAATGCGGTACCTGCAGCTTCATCTGCCCTGCAAAGAGGCATCTTACTCATGCCATAAAGTCCATGAGAAAGACCGTCCTTGCCAATAGGAAAAAGAAATAGAGGTGGGAAAATGAACGAATTGCTGGTAAACGTATCTTCGAACCCACACGTCCGTTCCAAGGATACCACGCAGAGGATCATGCTTTATGTAATAATAGCGCTCCTTCCTGCTACCTGTTTTGGCATATTTCATTTTGGAATAAGAGCCCTTCTGCTCATCTGCCTTACGATAGCCTCCTGCGTATGTTCGGAGTACGTGTTTAACATCATCACAAAAAGAAAACAGACCATAGGGGACCTAAGCGCTGTTTTGACGGGTCTTCTTTTGGCATTAAACTTCCCCGTCATGCTTCCTTGGTGGATGTGCATAGTGGGAGGTGTATTTGCCATAATAGTAGTAAAGTGCCTTTTCGGGGGATTGGGACAGAATTTCATGAATCCCGCCCTGGGCGCAAGGTGTTTTATGCTCATATCCTTTACGGGTCCCATGAGTGATTTCACCTATACCAGGGGCGCGGATGTCATATCATCGGCCACGCCCCTTGCGCAGATGAGGTCGGGTGAGATGGTAAATACCACTTGGGAGATGCTCACGGGAAACATCCAGGGTACCTTGGGGGAGACATCCGTCATAGCCCTTGTCATAGGAGCCATCTTCCTTATACTGATGGGAGTGATCGACCTTCGCATTCCGGGGACGTATATCGTGACATTTACGATATTTATCATACTTTTCGGGGGACATGGTCTTGATTCACAGTTTATAGTCGGGCAGCTTTGCGCGGGAGGACTCATGCTGGGTGCTTTCTTTATGGCGACAGACTATGTGACCAGTCCCATCACTTCATCGGGCAAGATAATATTTGGAATCTGCCTGGGGCTTCTGACGGGAATCTTCCGTACCTTCGGAAGCATGGCAGAGGGTGTGTCCTATGCCATCATCTTCAGCAACCTCCTGGTGCCCCTGATCGAGAGGGCTACCATACCCAAAGGCTTTGGAGTGGTCAAAGAAAAGAAAGGGGGTAAAGAGGCGTGAAAACAATAGTAAAAGATGCGATGACCCTGACCTGCATCACCCTGGTGGCGGGACTTTTGCTGGGACTTGTCTACGAAATCACAAAGCAGCCCATAGCAGATGCCCAGGCGGCTGCCCAGCAGGCGGCCTATGAGGCGGTATTTGAGACGGCAGATAGCTTTGAGGAGATGGCGGATTTTAACACGGAGGATGCCGCCAAGGTCTTGGAAGAAAACGGCGGAAATTACGATGCGGAATTGTCCGTGGGTTCCCAGAACACCATAGATGCCGTTTTGGAAGCCAAAGATTCTTCGGGAGAGGTCCTGGGGTACGTGATAAATGTTACGGATAGTGCGGGATATGGCGGTAATGTATCATATTCCATAGGCATAGCAAACGACGGAACCCTCATGGGGATAGCCTTTACCACATTGAACGAGACGGCAGGTCTTGGAATGAAGGCTAAGGATGAGGCGTTTTCGTCCCAGTTTAAGGATGTGGTAGTGGAGTCTTTGTCGGTGGAAAAGGGATCTAAGTCTTCGGATTCGGCCATACAGGCCATTTCAGGGGCGACCATCACCTCCAGGGCGGTGACATCCGGTGCAAATGCCGCGTTATGCTACTTCTACAATGCGTTAGGAGGTGGCCTGTAAAATGAATAAATATACAGAGAGATTATATAATGGTATAATAAAAGAGAATCCTACCGTGGTGCAGATGCTGGGTATGTGTCCTACTTTGGCCGTTACCACATCCGCCATAAACGGTATAGGCATGGGGCTTTCAACGACCGTCGTTTTGGTCCTATCCAATGTATTGATTTCGATGCTAAGGAAGATAATACCCGACAAGGTTCGTGTGCCTGCGTTTATCGTGGTGGTGGCTTCCTTCGTTACGATAGTGCAGTTCCTCATGGAAGGCTTCCTTCCCAGCCTTTATGATGCGTTGGGAATCTACATCCCCCTTATCGTGGTAAACTGTATCATATTGGGGCGTGCGGAATCCTATGCGTCCAAGAATCCCGTGGGGCTTTCCCTTTTCGACGGTATCGGTATGGGATTAGGGTTTACGATAGCCCTTACCATATTGGGAGCCATCCGTGAGCTTTTGGGTTCGGGTGCGGCTTTTGGTATCCAGATTCTTCCTTTGGCAGACTCAGCCACAGGCACCGTGGGTTATACGCCCATCATCGTGTTCATCCTGGCTCCGGGCGCGTTCTTCGTTCTGGCTGTCATGGTGGCTTTGGTTAATTTTGTAAATATCAGAAAGGCCGAAAAGCAAAAAGGTGACTTGGCCAATATTCAGGCCTGCGAGATTTCATGCGCATCTTGTACGAAGGCCTGTGGGGGAAGGATGATTTTTGAGGGAATCGGACAGGAGGAGAAGAAGCCTTCCGAAACCGATAAAAATTCTTAAAAAGGAGGTAGGTTTACATGGGAAACCTTTTAGTTATCGCCATAGGGGCCGCTATCGTGAACAATGTGGTTCTTAGCCAGTTCTTAGGAATCTGCCCCTTTTTAGGCGTTTCAAAAAAATTAGATGCTTCTGTCGGCATGGGCGGGGCGGTGCTTTTCGTTATAGCCATTTCGTCCTTTGTGTCGGCTTTGATAAATCAGTTCATACTGGTGCCGCTTCATTTCGAGTACCTTCAGACCATAGTGTTCATCCTCGTTATAGCGGCCTTGGTGCAGTTTATCGAGATGTTTCTCAAGAAGTCCATACCGTCCCTTTACAACGCCCTGGGAGTGTACCTGCCGCTTATCACCACGAACTGTGCGGTTTTGGGCGTGGTGACGATCAACGTACAAAACAGCTACAACATCCTGGAGAGCTTTGTAAACGGAATAGCCACGGCTGTAGGCTTTTTTATCGCCATTGTCATAATGGCGGGTCTTCGCGAGAAAATGGAGTACAATGATGTTCCCCGGCCGTTCCAGGGAACGGCAATGGTGCTTCTTACGGCGGGGCTTATGTCCATTGCGTTCTTCGGTTTTTCCGGAGTGATTTAAGGAGGAAGATTTATGAGTGTGACAGGAATTATTCTTGCGGCTGTCGTGGTGGGAGCTACGGGTCTTATCATAGGCTTCTTCCTTGGGATAGCCGGGAAGAAGTTTGCCGTGGAGGTAGACCCCAGGGAAGAGGCAGTTTTGGAGGCACTTCCCGGAAACAACTGCGGTGGCTGCGGTTTTCCGGGGTGTTCGGGATTAGCCGCCGCCATAGCCAAGGGCGAGGCAGATGTTGGGGCATGTCCCGTAGGAGGCTCTCCCGTGGCTGAAGTCATAGGAGGCATCATGGGGGTGTCCGCCGGAGGCTCCGAGAGAATGGTGGCCTATGTGAACTGTGGAGGAGACTGTACCAAGGCCAAGGAAAGATACAATTATTTCGGCGAGGAGGACTGCGCCATGGTGGCTCATGTGCCGGGCGGCGGACCTAAGTCCTGCGATTTCGGATGCCTGGGTTTTGGGAACTGTGTAAAGGCATGTCCGTTCGATGCCATCCATGTGGTAAATGGTATCGCGCTGGTAGATCACGAGGCATGCAAGGCCTGTGGCAAGTGCGTTTCTGCCTGCCCGAGGCATCTGATAGACCTTGTGCCATACAGCAAAAAATATTTTGTCACGTGCAGCTCTAAGGACAAGGGCAAGGCTGTGATGTCAGTATGCGACGTAGGGTGCATTGGCTGCAGGATGTGCGAAAAAGAATGTCACTTTGATGCGGTACATGTGGAAAACAACGTAGCCCGCATAGACTATGATAAGTGTAAAAACTGTGGCATGTGCGCAAAGAAGTGCCCAAAGAAGATCATCTACAAGGTAGAGGTTCCAAAACCGGATGCAAAGGGTAAGATTGCATAGCTTGCGAGTGCTATAGACTATTCCTATCACGGACTACGGATGAGTGATTGTCTGTAGTCCGTGTTTGTGTTTGATTTTGTTCGTTTCCTATATTTTTTACAGTGACCAAATGCGTAAAAACACAGACTTTAGGAGGTATATCATGATTTATCTTCATATGGGAACCATGAAAACCGGGACTACCGTACTTCAGGATTTTCTTCCTAAAAACGAGGATGTCCTTAATGAAAGGGGATTTTCTTATCCCCTTATGACGGATTTGGGAATAGAAAAAAAATACGAGCATCGAAATGCCCATTTTCTTACCTACCGCCCTCCCATTCGGGACAAGAAAGAAAGGGCAAAAAGGGCAAATGAAGTAAGGGAGAAGGGATTTGAAATAGTAAAGGAAAGATTAGACCTTGGTCTTAATGTCATTCTTTCAGATGAAATCCTGTGGTATCGTCAGGTAGATGAGAGTACGCCGGGATTTTGGAAAAGATTCCTTGCCAGGATGGATGAGTGGGGAGAGGATTTTAGGGTAATAGTCTATTTCAGGAGACAGGATGATTATTTAGAATCCTATTACAAGCAGTGTGTAAAGGGAAATCCACAGATTACCGATACATTTGATGAGTTTTATAAAGGGGGGAAGTACAGGTTCATCCACGTGGAGTATTACAGTTACCTTGAAAAAATGGCAAAGATCATAGGTAAGGACAGGATAATAGTACGCCCATACGAGAAGTCACAGTTCAAAAACCAAAACATCTATGAGGATTTCCTTGATGCTTTGGGCTTGGAATGGGAGGATTCCTTTGAGATTGTTGAAGGATACATTAATAATTCCTTCGAAGGAAACATGCTGGAAATAAAACGTATCATAAACCACCTTCCCGAATATAAAAACCCCGATATATACAGGAGACTTATGGATGAGTTATATGGAAACGAAGGGGTCTTGAACAAGCCAAAAAATAAATTCACCATGTTTTCGTCACATGGGGAGAGGATGGATTTTTTAGATTCACTCAAGGAAGAAAACGAAAAGGTGGCGCGTGAGTACTTGGGCAGAAAGGACGGTATCTTGTTTCGCGAACCCGTTAAGGAAAAGCCGACTTATGAAATAGACAGCAAAAAACTCTATAAGGACATTACCATGACCCTGGCCTTTATGGGGTGGAAAAACCATGAAAAGATAGGAGAATTGGAGAAAGAAATAAAAAGGCTTGAAAAATCACTTGAAGAATATGGTAAAATACTTAACAAAAAAAATATCCTAAAGAGGGGCGTAAACAAAATAAAGAAAGTGGTTGAAAATGGATGAAAAGGATGTAAGGAAAAAGCTCAAGGATGCAAAAAGGATAGTGATAAAGATAGGTTCATCTTCTCTTACGCATCCTGATACCGGGGCAATAAATTTTTCGAAGATGGAAAAACTGGTAAGGTCCTTGTGCGACCTTAAAAACCAGGGGAAGGATGTGGCGCTGGTATCGTCAGGAGCCATAGCCGTGGGAAGGCGGGCGCTAAATATGAAAACTAAGCCCGATACCGTGTGTGTGATGCAGGCCTGTGCTTCCATAGGACAGGCCAGGCTTATGACTGCGTACCAGAGGCTTTTTGCGGAATACGGCCAAACCATAGGTCAGATCCTTATGACCAAATATACGGTTACCAACCCATCTTCCCGTGAGAATGCGGTAAATACCTTTGAAGAACTCTTCAGGATGGATATTATTCCGGTAGTAAACGAGAATGATACCATATCCACATACGAGATACATTTTGGGGATAATGATTCTTTATCGGCACTGGTATCAGCCATTACGGGCGCAGATCTTCTCATACTTCTTTCCGATATAGACGGGCTTTACACGGACGACCCCAGGAGAAATGAAGATGCCATTTTCATAAGCTTTGTTTCAAAGATAGGGGAAGACCTTGAAAGAATGGCGAAAGAAGACACCGGGTCAAATGTAGGAACGGGAGGCATGAAGGCAAAGATAAATGCCGCAAAAATAGCCACTTCCTCGGGGACTGACATGGTGATAGCAAACGGGGAGGATCTGGAAAATATCGAAAGGATCATCAAAGGGGAAAAGACAGGAACCCTTTTTGAAGGAAAAAAGGACGAAAAGTTTAGGATAGAAGATTACATAGAAGAGACCATGGATGGAAGAATAGAAAACACAAAAAGAAAGTTTTCATAAAAATCATGGAAAAAAGCAAAAAGGAATTCAGAAAAAAAGCATTAGCAAAAAGAAACCAGATATCTAAATGGGAACGGGAAAAAGCCTCGGGAGAAATCGTAAAAAAAATTGTAAATCTCCCCGAATACATTAAGGCAAAAACCGTGCTTTCTTATCATCCTTTAGAAGGTGAGGTAAATGTCAGGGAAGTAACAAAAAAAGCCCTTGATGATGGAAAAAAGGTATATCTTCCCAAGACGTACGGAAAAAATGAAAGAAGGATGGATTTCATAAGATATGATAATTTTTCTCAATTGACAAAAGGAGATTTCGGCGTCATGGTTCCCGAAGCCGGGGAACTGTTTTTGGGGGGAGGTGCTTTTGTGATCGTTCCGGGCGCAGCCTTTGACAGGAAGGGAAACAGGATGGGCTACGGAAAGGGGTACTATGACGGTTTTTTTGGAAAACAGACCATGCTGATCAAGGCGGGGGTTTGCTTCGAGGGGCTTTTGTATGATGATATACCTGTGGATTGCCATGATGTGAGGATGGATATGGTTATTACAGAAAGAACAATCATTAGCTAGGAGGTTATTAGACAATGGATCATTTGGATAAACTGGAGGCTGAGTCTATTTTCATTATGAGGGAGGTGGCAGCGGAATTGGGGCATCCCGTGATGCTTTATTCCATCGGCAAAGATTCTTCCGTGATGCTTCATCTTGCCATGAAGGCTTTTTATCCCGAAAAGCCGCCCTTTCCCTTCCTCCATGTAAATACCACATGGAAGTTCAAGGAAATGATAGAATTCCGTGACAAGGTTGCCAAGGATTTAGGAATACAGATGTTGGAGTATATCAACGAAGAGGGACTTAAGCAGGGGGTAAATCCTTTCACATCAGGGTCTTCCTATACCGACATCATGAAGACGCAGGCCTTAAAGGATGCCCTTAATAAATATGGCTTTACGGCCGCCTTTGGGGGAGGCAGGCGCGATGAGGAAAAATCCCGCGCAAAGGAGAGGATTTTTTCTTTCAGGGACAAAAACCAGGCCTGGGATCCGAAGAACCAAAGACCCGAGATGTGGACTCTTTTTAACACGATGATCCATCAGGGGGAAAGTATCAGGGTATTTCCTCTTTCAAACTGGACAGAAAGCGATATCTGGCAGTATATCCGGAGGGAAAACATCCCCATCGTACCGCTTTATTTTGCGGCCAAAAGACCCGTGGTGGAAAGGGACGGGATGCTGATCATGGTGGACGATGACAGGATGGAGCTTAGGGAAGGCGAGAAAATAGAAGAAAGGATGGTGAGGTTTCGTACTCTGGGGTGTTATCCCCTTACGGGAGCCGTAGAGTCGAACGCTGCCACGTTGGATGAAATAGTGGAAGAGACCTTAATGAGCGTTGAGTCAGAAAGGACTACCCGGGTGATTGACTCTGATGGTGGGTCTTCGAGCATGGAAAAGAGGAAAAGGGAGGGATATTTCTAGATGCAGTTACTTAAATTCATTACCTGTGGAAGCGTTGACGACGGAAAGTCCACCTTGATAGGGCATATGCTCTATGATGCAAAGCTTATTTTCGCAGATCAGCAAAGAGCCTTAGAGCTGGATTCTAAGGTGGGATCGGCGGACGGAAAGATAGATTATGCCCTTTTGCTTGACGGCCTTATGGCAGAAAGGGAGCAGGGGATTACCATAGACGTGGCGTTTAGGTATTTTTCAACGAAAAACAGGTCATTTATAGTGGCAGATACCCCTGGGCATGAAGAGTATACCAGGAACATGGCGGTGGGTGCATCCTTTGCAGACCTTGCCGTGATACTGGTAGATGCCTCAAAGGGCCTTTTGGTTCAGACCAAAAGGCATACAAGAATCTGTGCATTGATGGGCATCCGTCATCTGGTATTTGCCATTAACAAGATGGACAAAGTTGATTATGACAGCGATAAATTTTATCAGATCCGAAAGGATATAAGGGTGATGATGGCAGACTTTGAATATGATTCATTGGCCATTATTCCCGTGTCGGCTAAAAAGGGCGACAATGTCACCAAAAAATCCGCTAATATGGCGTGGTATAGGGGTCTTTCCCTTTTGGATCATCTGGAAAGGATAGATACGGAAAAAACAGAAGACCGGAATGAGGGATTCGTACTTCCGATACAAAGGGTGTGCCGCCCGAATCAGGATTTCAGGGGGTTTGAGGGAGAAGTCGCCCATGGAGAAATAAAAATAGGAGATGAGGTGGAAGTCCTTCCGTCCGGGCAAAAGGCAAATGTTTCATCCATTCTGATAGCGGGCAGACAGGAAGAGGTTACGTCCAAGGGACACCCATCTACTATTTGTCTGGACAAGGAAATAGATATATCCAGGGGATGTGTGATGGTCAGGGATTTTGAGCTTCATACCGGCTCTGAGTTTGTGGCGGATCTCTTATGGATGGATGAAAAAAACCTTGTGGAGGGGAGAAATTATTTCCTTAAACTTGGGACCTTCACCTGCCCCGCCACGGTATCCTCCATCAATTACTTGGTGGATGTGAATTCAGGGGAGCACAGGGAGGCAGAGTCTTTATCTAAAAATTCTTTGGCATCCTGTGACATCATGGCGGGGGCTCCTTTGGTATTTTCGGAGTTTGATACAAGCAGGAAACTGGGCTCTTTTATTTTGATTGACAGGATCACTTATTCCACGGCGGCCTGCGGCGTCATAAGGATGGCCAAAAAGGACCAAAGAAACTTAACCTACCACCGGATGGACATAAACAGGAATCTGCGTGAGGAGGCACTGAACCAAAAGGCCCTGACCCTTTGGTTTACGGGTCTTTCCGGGGCTGGAAAATCCACCGTGGCAAATGCCCTGGAGGCCAGGTTGTTTGCGCTTGGAAAACATACGATGCTCCTTGATGGGGATAATGTGCGCCTGGGACTAAATAAAAACCTTGGGTTTACGGAGGCAGACAGGTCGGAGAATATACGAAGAATCGCGGAGGTTTCAAAGCTCTTAAACGATGCGGGTATTATGGTTATCTCCTCGTTTATTTCGCCCATGGTTTCAGACAGGAGAAATGCGCATGAAATAATAGGGGATTCATTTCTTGAGGTTTATATTTCCACATCCCTGGAAGAGTGTGAAAGAAGGGACGTAAAGGGGCTTTATAAAAAGGCAAAAAGTGGGGAGATTTCAAACTTTACGGGAATATCGTCTCCTTATGAAGTGCCGGAGCACCCTGATATATCCATAGATACACAGGATAAGACGGTGGAAGAGTCCGTAAATATGATAATGGAAAAACTAAAGGAAACAGGCTATATCTAAAAAACCAAGGTGGTGTCATATGAAAGTTTACAATATTGACGATTCCAAATGCAACGACTGCCAGAAATGCGTGAGGTCATGCGCGGTAAAGAGCCTCAGGGTCTTAGACCACCATGTGAACATCATGCCCAATTTCTGCATAGACTGCGGGCACTGCATGGATGTTTGTCCGCAGAAGTGCTTTGCCTTTGAGAGCGACATTGACAAGATAAAGAGCTTTGTAAGGCAG
This sequence comes from uncultured Eubacterium sp., assembly GCA_905236805.1. Classification (GTDB taxonomy): domain Bacteria; phylum Bacillota; class Clostridia; order Lachnospirales; family Lachnospiraceae; genus RUG14243. The sequence goes on from CAJOPH010000074.1 coordinate 37,911, forward strand.
GGCAAAAAGGTGATAGCATCGGTGGATGCCGTCTACCCCGGTATTTTCCCCTACGAATCAGGCAAACTGGTGTCGGCCTTGAAAAAGCTTGGATTTTATTCCGTAAGGGAGACTGCGGAGGCTTTTTCATATGTCACCGATTACTATGACCATCTTTGTGAAAATGATGACAATGACAATGTGATAAGCTCATTTTGTCCATCCGTGGTGGAACTGGTGGAAAGATATTATCCCGAGGTTCTTCCTTCCCTGGCTTGCGTCATTACACCCATGGCGGCCCATGGGAGGGCCCTAAAAAAAATGTTTGGTAGAGATGCTTTGGTCTGTTACATCTCACCTTGTACGGCCCACAGGATGGAATCTGATGATGAGGCAAGCATAGAGGGTGTGGTTTCATTTCCCCAGATATTGGAATGGGCAAAGGAAGAAAATATAGACATCCCTTCCCTGGAAGAGGCTTCTTTTGACAACAAAGACCCCCTTTCAAACCGTCTTTATCCGGTAAGCTCCGGGGTAGTGAGGCGCATGAGCCTCTATCCCCACAAGAAGGAAAGGCAGATGATATCCATAAACGGTGTACATAACTGCCGTGAGGTCCTTCACAGCATAAAGAAGGGATATGTGCACAACACATTTTTAGAGCTTCACGCCTGTGCAGGGGGATGCTGCAACGGAGCCTGCATTACTAAAAACAGGGGAACCGCTTTCAGGACGGGGGTTCTGGTGGATGAAAATGCCAACAGGGGTGTCGTGGATATTGAAAAAGTACTTTCACCCGATGAGGTGGAAAGAAGCTTTACGGACAAAAAAATAAACCGGATAGAGCCTAAAGAAGAAGAGATAATGAAGATGATGGAGATCATAGGAAACATCTCACATTCCGTTCCCCTTGACTGCGGTGCCTGTGGTTACAATACCTGCAGGGCAAAGGCCATATCCATGATACACGGAAAGTCCCCCAAGACCATGTGCCTTATGTATTCTTTTGAGAAAGCACGCTCCATGTCAAACCTGGTGATGGACAATACCCCTAATATCATCATGATCATAGACAGTGAGCTTAGGGTAAAGGAATTTAACAGAAAGGCGGAGGAGATATTCAGGATTTCAAAGAATGAGGCGATGAGCATGTATATCTTTGATTTCGTGGAAGAGACATCTGACTTTGATAAGGTATTTAGGGATCATAACAACCTGATCCGCCAAAGGAGGCAGTGGAAGTCAAAAAATATGACGGTCCTTGTCACGGCCATTTATGTCAGTGCCACGGACTGCATACTGACCATAATAGAGGATGTTTCGGACGAGGAAAAGCACAGGGAGTACGTCATGAACCAAAAGCTCCATACCGCCCAGACGGCCCAGGACATCATAGAAAAGCAGATGAGCACGGCGCAGGAGATTGCGGGACTCTTGGGGGAGACGACGGCCCATACAAAAGTAATTCTTACAAAGCTAAAGGACTTCATAATGATGGACGAGGATTCCATCAGGGAGGATGGCGATGGCATTATCGATTGATATTTCTTACAAGAGCCTGTTTCATTTTGGGGAAGAGCTTTGTGGGGATATGGTGGAAATAACAAAGTCCAAAGACTCCAGGATACTCATCCTCGCAGACGGTATGGGGAGCGGTGTAAGGGCAAACATATTTGCAACCATGAGCTCCAAGATCCTTGGCACGCTGCTCAGTGAGGGGCTTCCCATAGATGAGGCGGTAGATACCCTGATAAAGACCCTGCCGGTATCCAGCGTAAACGGGGTCGCATATGCGACATTTTCACTGATGCAGGTATTTGATGACGGGAGCGCATATGTAGTGGAATATGACAATCCCCTTTGTATCTGTATCAGGAACCATGAATTGTTTTCCCTTCCATTCATTGAAAGGGAAATCTCGGGAAAGATCATAAGGGAGTGCAGGTTCAATGTAGAGGTGGGGGACACATATCTTTTCATGAGCGACGGAGCCATCTACTGCAGCGCGGATGGCATCATGGATCTTTCCTGGGACAGGGATTCAGTGGCGGCTTATGCACTAAAATGTGAAAAAAAGACCAAATCGGCGGCACATCTGTCGGTCATGGTGGTGGATGCGTGTAACGACCTTTATGTGGGAGTACCAAAGGATGATACCACGGTAGCGTGCGTAAGGATACGCCTGGAAAAGAGGGTCAATGTGCTTACGGGAACACCCCAGGATATGTCAAAGGATGCCGGGATGGTAAAGGATTTTTATTCATCCGAAGGAATGAAGATAGTAAACGGCGGATCTACCAGCGACATGGCCGCCCGGGAGCTGGGAAAGCAGATACGTACCGACCCTTCCACGAAGGACGGAAGGATTCCTCCCATGTCCTATATAGAAGGGGTGGATATAGTTACGGAAGGGGTGGTGACCCTCCAGCACGTGCTAAGGCTCATGGATATCTATAGAAAGGGAGAATTCAGCGAAGAATTTTTTGACGAGCTGGAGAAAAATAACGGTGCTTCCAAGATTACCGAATGTCTCATAGACGACTGCACCAAGGTATGTTTCTTCGTGGGAGGATCCCAAAAGGGCGCTGATACCGATGATGAACTTTTGGAGTATGGGATCCCGGAGAGAAAGATACTGGTAGGGCGCCTTAAGGAGATGCTGGAAGATCTGGGAAAGGAAGTAGAGATAAGGTACTATTGATAAGGTGCTTTTGATATGGTACTTTTGATATGGTACTTTTTCTGTACCCCTACATCCCGGCAAAATCCTTTATGATGTCTTCTTTTTTATCTCCTTTTTCCAGCCTGTCCACCATCTTTCGCGCAGGGGATACGAGGGTCTTCGAGCGCTCCTTCAGACCGTCCAAAAATACCTCTTCACCCAGTCCCCTTTCCTTCAGTCCTTCCTCAGACAATGCTATCACCTTGCCGCAGAGTGCCCTAAGGCCGTCTAAGTCTATGAAGGACGGCCATTTTTTTCCATTAAGGATCTTACGCAGTTCCCCTGGGGAATAGCCGTGGTGGTAGATGCTTAAGTCTTCTTCCAATATACGGATGAGGTCTTTGGTCTTATCCATCAGCCCCAGGTGGAAGGCCGCCACGGAGAATGTGTCATGGAAGGGCTGGGTACAGCAGCTCCTGAATTCTATGGTGCCCCTGTAGGTAAGGTCTTCGAATTTATATGTGCGGAGGTGTTTTAAGTCATCTTCGGCAGGAACTATATCCATTGGAGTGTATACACCGTCCTCATAATATTCCGCATGGATCTTGTCCTTGAAGAAATATTCACATATGGGAATAGGCTTAAAGTGCACGTAGTGGCCATTCCTTTCGGTACAGAATATGCTGGTTCTTTCTATGTAGTCCAAAAATTCATCCTTTGATTCAGGAATCTTTTCAAATATACCGATGTTATGGGGGTTTATGCCATGGGTGGAGTTTTCCCAGAAAAGATCCCTCACGCACAGGAGGTCCGGAACCTCAGGCATGTAGGAATTTGCGAAAAGGACCGCCTTTACGGGCTCTGCCAGGGTAAAAGCCTTTACAGTCTCTATCAGGTGTTCCCCGTCCACGTCCATCTGCACCTGTGACGCACTGGCATAGGTCGCAAAATCATAATAAGGATGAAGGTACATGGGGTATTTCCAGTCCCTCCCACGCAAAAGAAAGCCCTCAAGCATCTGGTAACGGGGTACAGGGAGAAAATCCTTCCTGTTGACGTGGTAGTTTGGATTTATGCCAAAGCCGCTTAGGATGTGTCCTTCTTCCAAAAAACGCCCGTTGAGGAAGCCGATATATTCCTCAAAACGCTCCTTCAGGGGGAAAATGGATTCTTCTTTTCCAAATGAAAATTCGATATTGTTGTACGAGCAGTCAAAGGAAATGTTGTCGCCCGTATTATCGTCCGTGGCAGAGTAGCAGATGCCGAATTTATCATAGCCTGCGGGGGAGAATCCATATTCCTCAATGAATTCCCAGGCTATTTTCTTTGCAATCTCCTGATCTGTTGCGTCCCCCGAAAGGCGGATGATGGGTATTTCTATTTCAGCGCCTATGTAGCGCTTTTCCATGTGTTTTGTGGGCTCAAAGTATTTTTGGTAAAGAAGATCCCTTAGTCTGTCGGATGTCATAACGGATGTACCTCCCGATTAATTTGATATACCATGATATCATTTTTCCGGTTTTTTGTAAAACATGTATTTTTTGGAATGAGTTATAATCAAAAATTATAAGAAGGCGCAGATTTGTTTTACCCACGCCCCAAGGGGCGGGGTATTCTCCGTTCGTGATAAATAAACAGTGATATTGAATTTTTGTTTGTTGTCTGATATAATAGAATAATGGAAGATCAGGAAATTTACATAAACGAGCTGAGAAAATATGCAGACGCCTTGAAGTTAAAGCTTGGGCGCCCCCTGTATTATAACGTTGTGACCTTCGGATGCCAGATGAATGCCCATGATTCGGAAAAATTAAGGGGAATATTGGAAAGGGCAGGCTATATTGAAGGAAATACCGAAGAGGAAGACGTAGTCATCTACAATACCTGTACCGTCAGGGAGAATGCAAACAACAGGCTCTACGGTCATATCGGAAGGCTTCGTAGCGCAAAAGAAAAAAATCCACATATGATCATAGGAATCTGCGGATGCATGATGCAGGAAAAAGATGAAGTAGAAAAGATACAGAAGAAATATCCATATGTGGATATGATATTCGGGACGCACAACCTTACCCATTTTGCCGGGATAATGGTTGAAAAGACAGGTCATACAGGAACATTGGTAACCCTTTTAACAGATGACAATTCAAAAGTAATAGAGAATGTTCCGTCCAAGAGAAAGTATCCTTTCAAGTCAGGTGTGAACATAATGTACGGCTGCAACAATTTTTGCACCTACTGCATAGTGCCCTACGTAAGGGGAAGGGAATACAGCCGCCCCAAAGAAGAGATATTGGAAGAGATTAAGAGGTTGATAGATGACGGTGTGGTAGAGGTCATGCTGCTTGGGCAAAACGTAAATTCATACGGAAAGACGTTTCATCCATCCGTTCCCTTTCATGAGCTTCTTTGGGATGTCACTAAAATAAACGGCATAGAGAGGATAAGGTTTATGACCTCACACCCCAAGGATCTAAGCGATGACTTAATAGACGTAATGGCAGCTTCTCCCAAAATATGCCCTCACCTTCATCTGCCCCTTCAGTCGGGAAGCACGAGGATATTAAAAAAAATGAACAGACATTACACGAAGGAGTCATACCTTGAACTTGCGGAAAAGATAATAAAAAAAATACCGGACATCTCCCTTACCACGGATATCATGGTGGGCTTTCCGTCGGAGGCGGAAGAAGATTTTCAGGATACCATGGATGTGTGCAGGGAAATAGGCTTTGATTCCGCGTTTACGTTTATTTATTCAAAAAGGCATGGGACGCCTGCGGAAAAAATGGAAGATCAGGTGCCGCAGCCTGTGGTAAAAGAGCGGTTTGACAGGCTTCTTAAGCTGGTTCAGGAAAAGGCTGGCGAAAAAGCTTATCTTCTGGAAGGAAAGACCGAAAAGGTTTTGGTGGAGATGAAAAACAATGATCCTTCCCTTGTAACGGGAAGGCTCCCAAACAATTCCGTGGTTCATTTCAGGGGCAATGAAGACCTTATCGGAAAGATAGTGGATGTAAGGCTCGTTGAGTGTAAAGGGTTTTACTATATGGGCGAGAGGGTATAGAACCTTATGTCAATATGAACACGTAAGGGGTGTGAAATATGTTTGCATTCATACAGGGAACAGTGGTTGAGGTGGACATTGATTCCATTGTGCTGGAAAATAACGGAATAGGTTACCGTATCTATATGCCGGTGCCATCATTTGAGGGATTCCTTTCGATAGGGGAAAACACAAAGGTTTATACGGTCCTTAGCGTTAGGGAAGACGGAATGAGTCTTTACGGATTCAGGACAAAGGATGAGCTTTACATCTACAAGCTCCTCATAGGAATAAGCGGAATAGGACCCAAGGCGGCCATATCCATTTTGTCATCCGTCCCTTCAGGGGAATTCAAGATGGCGGTGGTAATGGGAGATGATAAAAAACTATCAAAGGCGCCCGGCATAGGAAAAAAGAGTGCCCAGAGGATAGTACTCGAACTTAAGGATAAGTTTGATATAAATGACTTTGCCGGCTTATCCGACGGAATGGAAGAAATAGTACCGGCGGAGGAAACGAAGGTACCTTCCGAAACCGTAGAAGCCCTCTGCGCGCTTGGGTATGGCAGGCAGGAAGCCTTGGCCGCGGTCAGGCAGGCAAAGATTACCGAAGGGATGGATGTGGAGGATGCCTTAAGAAAGGCGCTGTCGGAACTTAGTATACTATAATGATGCACACGAACCGGCAAGGAGTGCTGCCTGAAGGAAGCTCCGGTTCGGCGCAAAAGGAAACGAATAAATTCGTTTCCTATATGAGGTCTTATATGCAAAGGAAAAAAAGATTTTTTATTGCCGTATTTATCCTGATCTTTTTGGGGATGGTTTTTACAACGGATGAAGCATACGCAAAGACATCCCCGCTTCACGTAGACGGGGTACATCTCAAAGATCAAAATGGAAAAACGGTGGTGCTGAGGGGAGTATCCCTCCATGGTCTTTCGTGGTTTCCCGAGTATGTTAACAAAGGGTCATTTAAGAGTGTAAAAAAGCTTTTTAAGGCAAATGTTTTGCGCCTTCCCGTATATACGACAAATTATAACGGGTATTGTTCGGGAGGAGACCAAAAAGAGCTTAGAAAGGTCGTGGAAAAGGGTGTAAAATACGCAACCAAACTGGGCATGTATGTGATAATTGACTGGCATATCTTGGATGACAATGACCCCAATACCCATATAGATGAGTCCAAAAAGTTTTTTAAGTATTTTGCGAAGAAATATGCAGATCATGACAACGTGCTTTACGAAATATGCAACGAACCCCATGGCGTATCCTGGCATGATTCCATAAAGCCGTATGCGAAAAAAATCACCAAAGTAATAAGAGCCTATGACGATGATGCCATAATCATAGTGGGAACCAATACCTGGTCCCAAGACGTGGATGATGTGATAGGAGATACCCTCCCCGACAAAAACACTGTCTATGCCCTTCATTTTTATGCCGCCACCCATGGTGATTTTCTAAGGGAGAAGGCTCAAAAGGCCATAGACAACAACATCCCCATTTTTGTAAGTGAATGTTCCATATGCGAGGCATCGGGAAACGGAAATGTGGATACATCGTCCGGGAAAAAATGGAAGAGGTTTCTCGACAAAAATAAGATAAGCATGGTGGCATGGAACCTCTCAAATAAGGATGAGGCCTCGTCCCTTATAAAAAGCACCTGCAAAAAACTTAAGGGATGGAAAAAGAAAAACCTCACAAAGACAGGGAAATGGTTCAGGAAAAATCTGGCAATGTGAAAGGAAGGGGATATGACGGATATTTCATCATCTGACCTTGTAAAAAAGATCACAAAAACGATGCGGGATATGTACGAAAAGGGCTGGGATGAGAGAAACAGCGGAAACGTATCTGTCCTTTTGGAAAAAGAATGGGTGGATGAATATTTAGATGGAAGGGATGTTATTACATCCTATGACCTTGATTTTTGCGTCCCTTCCCTGGAAGGAAAATATTTCCTTGTGACGGGAGCGGGAAAGTATTTTAAGGATGCGGTGTATTATCCCCGGGAAGGCCTTGGCATAGTGAAGATAGCAGATGAAGGAAGCACGGCAAAGCTTATGTGGGGATTTTCCGGTGGGGGAAGACCCACATCAGAATTTGTGGCTCATTTAAGGAGCCATGAAGAGAGACTAAAGACAGATCCCTTAAACAGGGTGGTCCTTCATTCCCATCCGACGAACCTGATCTGCATGAGCATGGTGCACGATCTGGACGAGAGGGAATTTACCAGGACCTTGTGGAGGATGCTGGCTGAGGCCGTTATAGTCTTTCCCGATGGTATCGGCATACTTCCCTTCATGTGCTTTGGAACAAAGGAAATAGGTCAAAAGACGGCAGAAAAGATCAAATCCTTTCGCATAGTCCTTTGGGCAAACCATGGAATCTATGGGGCGGGAAAGGATATCAACGAGGCATTTGGCCTTATAGATACCGTAGAGAAGGCGGCAGAGGTATATCTTAGGACATATGGAATGGAAACCAAAAACACCCTGAGTGATGGAGACATAATACAGGTGGCTGATTACTATGGTGTGAAGGTAAAGGATGGGTATCTTTGACCCGGTCTTGATAAATGATAAAATTTAATCAAATACACGCCAAAAAGTTCTTGACTTCTAACGAGAGTTAGGTTATACTAACCTAGTCATTGAAAAAAGGTTTGCTTTATTTCACATAAAGATACCTCCTTCAAATGGTAAAATGGGTATGTATGGCAGCGGTGGTTGCCGGATGGGTTTTTTATAAGCACCCGGAGGTTTTTTCCGAAGGGTGCATATAAAAAAACTTATGGTTAGACTAAACTAACCGCCCCGAGGAGCATGCCAAATGGCTTTGTTTCCCAAAAAGGAAGGTTAAGGGAAAGGGAATATGGAGGTGCGTTATGAGCGTAGTGATAATAGGAGGGCACGACAGGATGGTGTCCCGATACAAGAAGATATGTAAAGACCATAATTGTAAGGCGAAGGTGTTTACGCAGATGCCCGGAAACATGAAGGGACAGATAGGAAGTCCGGATCTTCTGGTACTGTTTACCAACACTGTTTCACACAAGATGGTGCGCTGTGCTTTGTCTGAGGCGGAGAGGAACAATACAGAGGTGGTCAGGTGCCATACGTCCAGTGGTACGGCGTTGGAAGAAATCCTTAATAAAAGGGCAGCTTCATAACCCACCCATAAGCGAAAATCTCTAACAGACCAATCAGCTATAGGAAAACATTTATTGAAAATTTTTATCATCAAAACGCTTGCTTTTTCTCCGAAAATGTTATAAAATATTATGCGTTGTTGGGAGGAAGCATCGGTATATGGCTCGTTGGTCAAGAGGTTAAGACGTCGCCCTCTCAAGGCGGAATCACGGGTTCAATTCCCGTACGAGCTACTGCTGTTTTTTTAAACAGCCCAACCCGAAAGTGTCTTGGACTTATGCTTGTCGTAGGTTCGGGGCATTTTTTTGTTGCAAAGGATCCCAAATATTATGGACGAATACATTGAAACAGTTGAAATAAAAGATGACTTTGACATGGAAAAGATACGGACCTGCGGGCAGGCCTTCAGGATAAGGTGCATGAGCGATGGGGGGTATCTTTTCGTGACGGGGGAAAATGTCCTTTCCATAAGGAAGAAAGAGGACGGGATTTATGACATATCATGTGACCTTAATGAGTGGAAAGATGTATGGATCCCTTATTTTGACCTCGAAAGGGATTATCGCGCAATAAGGGAGAAAAACAGTGGGAAATACCCGTATGTGGACAGAGCCATGGATTATGGTAAGGGGCTTCGTATACTAAGGCAGGATCCCTTTGAGATGCTTATCACCTTTATTATTTCCCAGAGGAAGAACATTCCTGCCATTTCCGGGGCGGTGGAGAATCTTTGCGTAAGGTTTGGAAGAAAGGTTGAAAGGTGTGGGAGAAATATCCATCTTTTCCCACAGCCTAAGGAGCTTGTCTCTGCCTCAAAAGAAGACCTAAACGCCCTGGGGATGGGGTATAGGTCTTCTTATATCATGGATGCCTTGGGCAAGGTTATTTCGGGGGAGCTTGACATCGAAAAAATATCCCATCTTCGCGATGATGAGCTTTTTTGCGCTTTAAAGTCCGTAAAGGGTGTGGGCGATAAGGTCTCAAACTGTGTCTGTCTTTTTGGCTATGGAAGGGTCGCCATGGCTCCCGTGGATGTATGGATAAAGAGGGTGATAGATGAAGAATTCGAAGGCATCTTTCCCTTTGGGGAGTTTGGGGACGTGGCGGGAATTATTCAGCAGTATCTTTTTTTCTATATCAGGGAGAATGACCGGTAGCATATAATGATGCTTTTTGTTATATTTTAATGAATTTTGCGAAAAAATATTGACAGGGTGCCGGAAAAGTTTGTATAATCATTTGTGACGTTTGGTTTTGTCTAAACATTATCAGAATTTAGATTAAAAAGGAGAAACAAAGTGGAATTTATCAAGTATGATGTGGAAGGGATGGTCGGCATCATCACCATAGACCGTCCAAAGGCCATGAATGCTCTTAACTCTGATGTGCTAAAGGAGCTTGGCAGCGCGGTGGATGCCGTGGATCTTGATGCCGTAAGGGTGCTCATAATCACAGGGGGAGGGGAAAAGTCCTTTGTGGCAGGAGCAGACATTGGCGAAATGAAGGATCTTTCCAAGTCGGAAGGAGAGGAGTTTGGAAAGAGGGGCAACGATGTCTTCAGGAAGATTGAGACCCTTCCCATTCCCGTGATAGCTGCCGTCAATGGCTATGCATTGGGCGGAGGATGTGAACTTTCTATGGCCTGTGACATAAGGCTTTGCTCTGAAAATGCTTTGTTTGGGCAGCCGGAAACGGGGCTTGGCATCACTCCCGGGTTTGGAGGCACGCAAAGACTCTCCCGCATAGTAGGTGTGGGGATTGCCAAGGAGCTGATCTACGGTGCAGCGAACATCAAGGCCGATGAGGCGTTTAGGATAGGGCTTGTAAATCATGTATATCCCGCAGAAGAGCTGATGGACAATGCCAAAAAACTTGCAAACAAAATAGCAAACAATGCGCCCATAGCCGTAAGGAATGCGAAAAAGGCCATAAATGATGGGATAGACCAGCCGATGGATGAAGCCATTGTCACCGAGGAGAAGCTCTTTGGGGACTGCTTTGAGACCCACGACCAGGCAGAGGGAATGGGAGCCTTCATCGAGAAGAGAAAGGAAAAGACTTTCACCAACAGCTGATAACAGTTTCCTGATAACATTTTTTAAGGAACATATATTTTAAGGAGGTTTTGCAAAACATGATAGTAGGTGTAATAGGTGCGGGAACCATGGGATCCGGAATTGCGCAGGCTTTTGCTTCCTGTGACAAGGTAGAAAAGGTGTATCTGTGTGATATAAAGCAGGAGTTCGCGGACGGAGGGTTCGCAAAGATAAAAAAGAGCCTTGACGGGCGCGTTGCCAAGGGGAAGATGGACAAAGATGCAGCCGATGCCATCCTTGGAAAGTTCACGATGGGTCTTAACGATATTTGTGGGGATGCCGACCTGGTCGTGGAGGCTGCCCTTGAGAACATGGATGCGAAGAAGGAGCTTTTCAAAAAGCTTGACACGGAGGTAATAAAGAAGGATGATTGCATTTTGGCTACGAACACATCCTCGCTTTCCGTTACCGAGATTGGGAACGGCATAAAGCATCCCGTCATAGGAATGCATTTCTTTAATCCCGCTCCCGTCATGAAGCTCATAGAGGTGATAGCAGGAGTCAACACTCCGGCAGAGACCGTTCAGAAGATAAAGGATATTTCCGTTGACCTTGGCAAGACGCCCGTACAGGTAAATGAAGGTCCCGGCTTTGTGGTAAACCGTCTCCTCCTCCTTATGATAAACGAAGGGATCACGGTATTCCAGGAGGGCGTATCTGATATAGAGGGCATTGACACCGCCATGAAGCTTGGATGCAACCACCCGATGGGACCTTTGGAGTTGGCTGACGTGGTAGGTCTTGACGTATGCCTTGCCATTCTTGATGTTATGTTCAACGAGACCCATGACAGCAGGTTCCGTGCGGCTACCCTCCTTAGGAAGATGGTAAGGGGTGGTCTTTTGGGCGTAAAGAGCGGCAAGGGATTTTATACCTACAATGGCAAGGAAAAGACCCCTACGGAGCTTCGATGACAAGCACTATATGTGCTCCTCAAGGATGCGCACGGAAAATAATCTGTTAAAAACTAAACAATTCTTTTAATTTGGTTGCAGATGTGTTATAATGACACGTAAGTTTTATAGTCAGCATAATCAATAGTTTTTATTTATGTAAGGAGGATTAGACCAATGGCAACTGCACTTGAGCTCAATTACGACATCAGTGATGACGCAAAAGACCTTATGAAGAAGGCAGCAGACTTCTGCGAGAAGGAAGTAAAGCAGAATGCGATAGACGCTGATGCGATGAGCGTTGAAGACGGCAAGAAGCTTATGGATCCGATATTTAAGAAGGCTTGCGACATGGGCCTTAACGCTTTGGATGTACCAAAGGAGTACGGTGGAGTGGGTATCACGAAGATGGAGTCCGTGGCCATTCTGGAGAAGATGTCATGGTATGATGCAGGCTTCGGTATCACGATTTCCGCCAATGGACTGGCTTCGGGTCCTGTCGTTATCGGTGGAAACGAGGAGCAGAAAAAGCGCATCTATGAAATCATACTTGGCGGCGGAATAGGATCTTTCTGCCTTACCGAGCCAAATGCAGGGTGTGACGCTTCCGCAGGACAGTCCACCGCGGTACGTGACGGTGATGACTACATCATCAATGCTTCCAAGTGCTTCATCACCAACGGTCCCCTTGCTTCATACTATGTGGTATTCGCCATGACCGACAAGTCCAAGGGCGCAGGCAAGGGTTACAGCGCATTCTTCATCGACAAGCCGGCCGATGAGGTAGAGGGTCTTTCCATAGGAACCATCTATGACAAGATGGGCATCAGGAACAGCCAGGTGTCTGAGGTCATCTTCGATAACGTCCGCGTGCCTGCTTCCATGAGGATTGGTGAGGAAGGCGAAGGCTTCAAGCTTGCCATGAAGACCCTTGACGTGGCCCGCATCACCTGTGGTGCTACGGCTCTGGGTATCTGCCAGAGGGCTCTTGATGAGGCTACCGCATACGCAAAGGAGCGTGTACAGTTTGGCCAGCCGCTTTCCAAGAACGAGGTAATCCAGTTCAAGCTCGCAGACATGGCCATGAAGACAGACACGGCTCGCCAGTCAGTGAAGTACGCTACCAGGCTCTACATGGAGCATGTACCGTTCTCCACGGAGGCTGCCATGGCTAAGTGCGAGGCATCCGATGCTTCGGCCTTTGTTACGACCGAGGCTGTTCAGATTCTGGGCGGATATGGCTTCATGAGGGATTATCCTGTAGAGAAGCTCTTCCGTGACCACAAGATCTTCCAGATCTTCGAGGGAACGAACGAGATTCAGAGGCTCGTAATCGGGCGTAACACCGTAGGACGCTAAGAGGCTTTTTGCGGGAATAGTTTTGGGTTTGATGATTCCGGGGAGTATGAATCTACTCTCCGGAATTTTTGTTTATCACGAATTTTTCACAAAGATGTAGTACAATAGATGGGTTATTCTAAGTACATCAATATGGAGGATTTTGGTTTGGGCGCAATAGAAGACCTTTTGGCATGGAAAAAGAAGACTGGAAGAAATAAGTTCAAGCATGACACATTAAAGAAGATATTTCCCAAAACCTACTATCGGTATTCATCCCTCCCTGTGGAGGAGGACAAGGTAGTCTTTGTGGAGTACAGGAAATCAGAGCTCTTAAACAGCTTCCACGTCCTTTTTGACAGGCTGGCAGGGGATTATGATTTCAGGATACACACTCATTTTTTATTGGACGGGACGGCTAAAAGGGCGGAATATACTGAGCGGAGCAACGAGATGATGAAGGACATAGCCACCGCAAAATATCTGTTCGTATCTGAGGCATCTACGGTAATAAGCTCCGTGGACCTTCGTCCCGAGACAGTGATGGTACAGCTGTGGCATGGCTGCGGGGCCTTTAAGAAATTTGGGTTTTCTACCGCGGAGCTTATTTTCGGGCCGGACAGGGAGGCCATGTTAAAATACCCCCAGTACAAAAACTACACCTATGTGACAGTCAGTTCATCCGAGGTATCATGGGCATACAAGGAGGCAATGAACCTCCCTGATGAAAAAACGATAGTCCCCACCGGGTTAAGCCGTACTGATATCTTTTATGACGACCATTTCCACAAGGAAGCCTTCATGACCCTTCATGAGGTTATGCCATCATCAAAGGGAAAGAAGGTAATACTCTATGCACCCACCTACAGGGGAAGGGTAAAGAGTGCATCCACCCCTTCCATGCTCAGCATAGAGATGTTCCATGAAGCATTTGGGGATGAGTATGTGCTCCTTTTCAAGCATCATCCAATGGTAAAAAGCAAGAAAAAGCCCAAGATCCCTCAGCAATACAATGATTTTGCCCGGGATGTCACGGAGGTCATGAGCATAGAAGAGCTCATCTGCGTTGCTGATGTTTGTATTTCTGACTACTCTTCACTCATCTTTGAATATTCCCTTTTGGAAAGGCCCCTTGTCTTTTTTGCCTATGACCTGGATGAGTATTTTGACTGGAGGGGCTTTTACTATGATTACGATGAGCTTACGCCGGGCCCCGTATGCACGACGAACCTGGAGATGATAGACTATATAAAGCACATCGATGAAAGGTTTGACAGGGAGCAGATAAGGGCATTTAGGGAGAAATTCGTCCGCAACTGCGATGGTCACGCCACGGAGAGAATAATGGAGCTGGCATTTGGGGATGCCCTTGAAAAACATAAAAGGAAAAATCCCCACAAAGGAGTCTACCATGACATACCAAAGGCTTTCCCTACCGCCACAGAGAAGGAAAAAGAGCTTGGGATAATCAGGTGGTGGGCCAATGAGGGAGACCATATATATGAGGCAAAGGTTTACGATAATCCTGTAGAAGAAAAAAAGGTCACATTGATCTCATCCCCCGAAACGAAGGTTCTTATGAACTATGTCAAAAAACGCCTTTCCGGAAAAAATAATGGATTTGATGTGACGATTTTAGATGAGACATCATCTAAGGGAGAGCTTTTGGCCGAGGAGATGGCAAAAAGCGCCTTTGTAATATTGGCGCACAGGTCTTTTGCCGTGCCTGCCCTTAAGATACGAAGGGAAACAAGGGTGATACAGCTCTGGGATACGGCTTTTTCCTTTGAGAGGACAGACTACGCCGGAAGGGAAGTGATAGGGGGATTAAAAAACGATTACCTGAGGATATCTCCCCTTCATGCGAATTATTCCCTGGTGCCCGTGGGATCTGATATGGCGGGAAAAAACCTTTCCGGATCTTTCGGGATGGACTATGACGAAAATATTTTTGACCATAATATAGGCTCTATTTCCACCGACCTTCTTTTGGATCAAAAGTTCTGTGAGAATTCAAAGCAAAAGATTTTGGATCTTTTTGAAAAAGATGAGGAAAAGCGTCCCATAGGAGAAAGAAAGATCATATACTATGATCCTACTATCAGGAAGGACAGGACAGGTGGGGAAGGAAATATCCTTCCCGATATAAACCTCATGAACGAGTATCTTAAGGATGAATATTTTTTGATCTGTGACGTGCCCATGGATGATGAGGAGGCAGAAAAGGCCATTCCTAATTATCAGTACCTTAAGGGCTTTGTAAGCATTCTTCCCACAGGTATTTCCCCGATGGAAGCAATGGCTGCATCAACTGTCATGGTATCGGATTATGGCAGGCATATATCTACATATGCAGCAACCATAAAGCCAATCCTTCTGTATGTTCCGGATTTGGTATTTTATGAAAAAAACCCGGATTACGAAGAGGGGATAAAGGACATCCTCCCCGGAGAGAAGTTTTTTGAAACAAAAGCCTTGATAGAAAGGCTCCTTGACCTTGAAAAATATGATCCTTCAAGTCAGGATGGTTTCAGGGAAAAGTTCCTTAAAAGCTGTGACGGAAAGTCGCTAAAGAGGCTGATCGAAAAAATGAAAAATAAAGAAGAAAAATAAAGAAG
>CAJOPH010000075.1 GCA_905236805.1 uncultured Eubacterium sp.
GAGGACGGTAAGCCCCACATTTATAGCGGACAAGTGCAAGCAGTGCCTTCTGTGCGTGCCGGTATGTCCCGACGCAGCCATACCGGTAGTGGGAAAAAAGAGGGTGGAATTTGATTATGATCATTGCAAGGGGTGCGGAATCTGTGTGAATGCCTGTCCCTTTGACGCGATTACTATGGAGGGCGTGTAAGATGTCGAGGAAAGATAGACTTTCAGGGAACGAGGCGGTGGCCACGGCCATCCGCCAGATAGAGCCGGACGTGATGCCGGCTTTTCCTATCACGCCGTCCACCGAGATACCGCAGTTTGTATCCAATTTCATTGCGAATGGCAGGATGGACACCGAGTTCATCCCCGTGGAGAGCGAACATTCCGCCATGAGCGCGGCCATCGGGGCGTCTGCCGCGGGAGCGAGGGTGGTATCGGCCACATCGTCCGCGGGGCTTGCGTATATGTGGGAAGAGCTCCATCTGGCGGCATCTAACAGGCTGCCGATAGTACTGGCCCTGGTAAACAGGGCACTTTCCGGTCCCATCAATATCAATGCGGACCATTCGGACGGCATGGGAGCCAGGGATACCGGCTGGATACAGCTTTATTCGGAGAACAATCAGGAAGCCTACGACAATTTCATAATGGCCTACCCGATAGCTGAGGATGAAAGGGTCCACCTCCCCGTAATGGTCTGCCAGGATGGATTCATCACCTCCCATGCAGTGGAGAATATCCTCATGGAAGAGGATGTGGACGTGAAGAAATTTGTCGGGAAATACGAACCGAAGCATTTCCTTCTGAATGACAAAGAACCCATGGCGGTAGGACCGTATTCCGTGACCAACTACTATTTCGAGGCAAGGAGGGCACAGGAAGAGGCCATACTGAGGGCATATGATGTAGTCCGTGAAGTTCAAGACAGATTTAACAATGCCTTTGGAAGAAAATACGATTTTATTGAAGAATACAGGATGGAAGACGCGGATTACGCGGTGGTGATCATGGGATCTGCGGCCGGGACCATGAAGGCGTACATAGACACCTTAAGGGACAGGGGCGAAAGAATAGGCCTGATAAAGGTAAGACTCTTTAGGCCCTTCCCCGCAAAGGAGATATCGCATGCCTTAAGGCATACAAAAGCCGTTGCCATCATGGACAGGGCACAGAGCTTTTCGGGACATGGGGGACCTTTGAGCGCAGAGGTCCTAAGGGGCATGTACCTTGGAAAGAACAAGGCAGAGGTCATCAATTATACCTATGGACTGGGAGGAAGGGACCTTCTGACAGAGCATGCCGAATCCATCCTGGAAGACCTCAAGGAAGCCGTCAGATACGAAGGAGTGGAGCGTCCTTACAGATATGTGGGAGTGAGGGAATAGATTATGGGTTATAATTTCAAGGAAGTGATGAGCCGCCCGAACAGGTTCACGCAGGGACACAGGCTCTGCGCGGGCTGTGGAGCGGGCATTGCCGTGGGAAACGTGCTGAGGATGGTGAGGCAGGAGGATCATGCCGTGGTGGGCAATGCCACGGGATGCCTGGAGGTATCGTCCTACATGTATCCATTTACATCATATACCGACAGCTACATCCACAATGCCTTTGAGAATGCCGGGGCTACCATGGGCGGTGTGGAAACGGCATATAACAAATTAAAACGCGACGGCAAAGTTAAAGGTGAATATAAGTTTATCACCTTCGGCGGTGACGGCGGGACATACGACATAGGCCTGCAGTCCCTGTCGGGGGCAGTGGAGCGCGGGCATGATTTTACCTATGTGTGCTATGACAACGGTGCCTACATGAACACGGGGATCCAGAGGTCGTCTGCCACACCCATGTACGCAGATACCACCACCACGCCCGCGGGCTCCAAATCTGACGGAAAGCTTCAGCCCAGGAAGGATCTGTCTTTGGTCATGGTGGCTCACAATGTTCCTTACGTGGCGCAGACCACATTTGTACAGAATTTCAAAGACCTCCATATAAAGGCCGAGAAGGCCATATATACCAAAGGTCCGGCCTTTCTCAATATCATGGCGCCGTGTCCCAGGGGATGGCGATACAATACCGAGGATATAATGCAGGTGTGCAAAATGGCGGTGGAGACTTGCTACTGGCCGCTTTACGAGGTGGTGAACGGCACGTGGATACTGACCTATGAGCCGAAAAAAAAGCTCCCCATAGAAGATTTCCTAAGGACCCAGGGGAGATTCAAGCACATGTTCAAGAAAGGCAATGAACACCTGATAGTGGAATTTCAGAGGGAGACAGACAAAAGATGGAAGGATCTTTTGAAGAGGTGTGAGGGATGAAGGTCGCGGTACTTTGTGGGGGACTAAGCACGGAGAGGGATGTCTCGCTGGTGACCGGGGAAAAGGTAGCCGGGGCGCTTTCCGAAAGGGGACACAGGGTGATCCTCATAGACTCCGTGATGGGAATGAAAGGGGACTTTGAAGAAAAAGATCCATTTTCAGACGGAGAGAATCTATTTAAACCAGGACATAACAATGCCAAAATAACCCAAAAAGCCCCCCTCCTGAAGGAACTGGAAGGATATGCCGGAAACCACAGGAATTTTTTCGGTGAAAATGTCATAAACGTCTGCAGGGCCTCCGACATGGTGTTTCTGGCGCTGCACGGGGCCGAAGGCGAAAACGGCAAGGTCCAGGCCGCCTTTGACCTGATGGGCATCCGTTATACGGGGGCGGGATACATGGGGTCGGCCCTGGCCATGGACAAGGGCATATCCAGGAGGATATTCAAGACCTTTGACATACCGACGGCGGAAGGCTACGTCATCTTCGCCAATGACCACATGACGCAGCGTATGGCGCCGCCATTTGGGTATCCATGCGTGGTGAAGCCCTGCTGCGGCGGATCTTCCGTGGGAGTATCCATAGCAAAAGATGAATCATCATTTAAGAAAGCCCTTGAAGAGGCATTTTCCTATGAAGAGAGGGTCGTGGTCGAAAAGTACATAGAGGGCCGGGAATTTTCGGTGGGAGTGGTCGGAAAGGACGCTTATCCCGTGATAGAGATAGCTCCCAAGGAGGGCTTTTACGATTACAAAAACAAATATACTGCGGGATCCGCGGTAGAGACGGTGCCGGCGGATATCCCCGAAACTTCATCAGAAAAAATGAGGGAATACGCCCTAAGGGCCCACGAGGCGCTGGGGCTTCAGGGGTATTCCAGGTCGGACTTTCTGATGGATAGGGAAGGCAATATCTACTGCCTCGAGACCAATACCCTTCCGGGGATGACGGATACCTCACTTTTGCCGCAGGAAGCTATGGCCGTGGGCATAGGATACGGGGATCTGTGCGAGCTTCTGATAGATGTTTCATCTGAAAAATTCATCCCAAAGGACTTAAATCCCGAATTGGTCAGGGAAAGGGACTACGTCATGAGTATAAAGGACGTTGCCATAGCCTGCGACGGCGTGCTGGTCAATGCAAAGGGATCGGAAGATAAAGGGGTGCGGGGAGCTTCCATAGACAGCCGGAAGGTAGAAGAAGGCATGATCTTCTTTGCGTTCAAGGGGGAAAATACCGACGGTCATAAATATATTAATTCTGCATTTGAGAAAGGCGCTGCTGTTGCCGTGGCAGAGCATGAGATAGATGACCCCAAAGGACCCATGGTGATAGTGCCTGAAACGGGGGAGGCGTTGATCCAGATAGCATCGTTCCACAGGAAGGCCCTTGATATACCCATCATAGGGGTGACGGGCAGCGTTGGCAAGACGTCCACCAAGGAGATGGTATCCTCGGTCCTCTCGGAAAAGTACAAAGTCCAAAAAACCATCGGAAACTTTAACAACGAGATCGGTATGCCCCTTACCATACTTTCCATTACGCCGGAGCATGAGGCAGCGGTCATTGAAATGGGGATCAGCCATTTCGGGGAGATGGGAAGGATGTGCAGGATCTGCAGGCCTGATATTTTCATCATCACGGTCATAGCCCCCTGCCACCTCGAATACTTAGGCGATCTGGACGGGGTACTGAAGGCAAAGACGGAGGGAATCCCCACCATGAAGGAAGGGGCTCCGCTGATATTGAACGGGGACGACCCGGAGCTTTTGAAGCTCTCCGATGTGAAAAGGGTGACTCCTATCTACTACAGCATCAGCCCACAGGGCAGGAGCCTGGTATACGCGGACAAGATAGAGCTCAAAGGAAATGAAGGATCCAGATTCATCCTCCATGTGGGAGACGAGGCCGGCATTGCCATCATACAGCTGCCGGGAGCCCATATGGTTTCCAATGCCTTGGCGGCCGCCTGTGTGGGAGACCTTCTCCATCTTACTACAGAGCAGATAGTCAACGGACTGTCAAAGATAACGCCCCAGATCACCGGCAGGGGACAGATCTTTCATGTGGATGGAGTGACCTATGTGGATGATTCCTACAATGCGAACCCATCATCCATGGAGGCGGCACTGTCCCTCCTTGATCAGTATGAGGGGACGGGCAGGAAGATAGCCATCCTGGGAGACATGGGAGAGCTCGGGGAGAAAAAAGAGATCTACCATATGGAAGTGGGGCAGTATGCGGCATCCCTTTCCCTGGATCAGGTATACCTCTTGGGAGAGCTGGCTGAATACATAGGCAGGGGTCTCAGGGAGAAGAATGCCCCATTCGTACATTTTGATGATATGGATGATCTATATTCAGCGATAAAAGAATATGTGAAGCCGGGAGATGCCGTCCTGATAAAGGCTTCGCATTTCATGGGATTTGATAAGCTGGTGGAAAGGCTCAAAGCATAATGGATATGAAGGGACTGACATCCGCAGAGGTGAAAGAAAGGGTTTCGGGGGGGCTTGTGAACAGCCCCCCTGATGACACATCGAAATCCGTAATCCGGATAGTAAAGGAAAATGTCTTTACGTATTTCAACCTGATCTTTGCGGTCCTAGCAGTGCTGCTCATAATAGCCGGGTCATTCAAGGACCTGGTTTTTTTGCCTGTAATAATAGCCAATGCCCTGATAGGGATAGCGCAGGAGCTGTATGCCAAAAGCGTCCTTGACAAGCTCTCACTCCTTAACGCCCCCACGGCCACGGTCATAAGGGATGGCGGGGAAAAAAAGATAAAGGCGGAGGATTTGGTAAAAGATGATTTGATAATTCTCTCCGCAGGGGACCAGATACCGGCGGACGCCGGGGTGGAAAGGGGAGAAGTCTATGTGAACGAGGCCCTTTTGACCGGAGAGGCGGATGAAATCCCCAAAAAAGAAAAGGACGAATTAAAAAGCGGGTCATTCGTGGTGTCAGGGAAATGCGTCGCCCGCCTTACAGCGGTGGGGAAGGATTCCTATGTGAACAGGCTGATGGCCAAGGCCAAAAAGACGGGGGACAAATCATCTTCCACCATGGTAAGATCCATAAACCTGATCGTCATCGTGGCGGGAATACTGATAGTCCCCATAGGCATAGCCCTGTTCTACCAGGGCTTCTTCGTGCAGGAGAACGATTTCGCATCCAGCGTCTCGTCAATGGTGGCGGCCGTGACCGGGATGATCCCGGAGGGTCTGTACCTGCTTTTGTCAGTCGCGTTGGCGATGAGCGCGGCAAAGCTCGCCTCCCGGAAGGTGATGCTTCATGACATGAGGAGCACGGAAACCCTGGCAAGGGTGGATACGCTGTGCCTCGACAAGACGGGGACCATCACTGACAATGCTATGCTCGTGGCGGAAGTTGATACGGCTTTTAATATTTCGGAAGAAGAAAAAAGAAGATTTGAGTCCATTCTTTGCGACTACTGCGCGTCCCTTCCCGACAGCAATATCACGATGGACGCGATGAGGGAGCGCTTCAGGGAAAAAGCCGGAAGGAAGGCTGTGGGGATCCTGCCCTTCTCATCAAAGCTAAAGTACAGCTCCGTAAGGTTTGAAGAGGGCACCTATGTGTTCGGCGCCCCGGACAGGGTAATATTAAATCAATATGAAACATACAAAGAGAGGATAGAAAATTACGCTGCCCGGGGAATGAGGGTGATGGTCTTTGCCAGTCTTAAGGATGGCAGGGAGGTTACGGCCGGGCATCCCCTCAACGCATCGGATGAGGCGGTACCCATCTTTTTCATCCTCCTTATGAACCCGATCAGAGAAAACGCGCCGAAGGTACTTAAGTATTTCAGGAAGCAGGGCGTGGAGGTAAAGGTAATATCGGGGGACCATGCGCTCACGGTATCGGAAGTCGCAAGGCAGGCAGGAATAGAAAACGCGGATAAGTACGTGGACATGACGACGGTCAGATCCGACGAGGAGCTGGCAAGGGCCGCGGTGGAATGCACCATATTCGGAAGGACCTCGCCGGAGCAGAAACAAAAATTAATCCGTTCTTTAAAAAAAGAGGGAAGGACCGTGGCCATGACGGGAGACGGGGTAAACGACATCCTCGCAATGAAGACGGCCGACTGTTCGATAGCCATGGCCCAGGGAGCCGACGCCGCCTCCCAGGCCGCCCAGGTGGTGCTTTTGGATTCTGATTTTTCGAGGATGCCGGGAATAGTCGCCGAGGGGAGGCAGGTGATAAACAATCTGGAAAGGTCTGCCACATTGTTTCTGGTAAAGAACCTGTTTTCACTCTTTCTGGCCCTGTTTTCCATATTGGGGGCGATGAGCTACCCATTAAAGCCGACGCAGATAAGTCTTATATCGGCATTTAACATAGGGATTCCCGCATTTTTTTTCGCCATGGAGAAAAATGAACGCAGGATTAGCGGTCATTTTCTGACAAAGGTGCTGCTTCGGGCGATGCCCGCAGCTCTTACGAACTTTGCCGTGATAGGCGCGCTCGTCATATTCGGGGAGGTGTTCGGGATATCCGAGGGCGATGTGTCCGTGGCGGCCACCTTTCTCATGGCGATAGTGGGCTTCATGATATTGTGGAACATCTCCCAACCCATGAACAGGTATCACTGGGCGGTGATTTTAGGCTGCGTTGTGGGATTTGGGATCGTTGCCTACATTATGGCCGATGTTTTTGATATATCAGGATTAAACACTAAGACCGTAATGCTTTTCACGCTGTTCGCGATAGCCACGGAGCCTCTGATGAGGTATCTTACCAGATTTTTCGGGTTCATCCATGAAAAGGTGGTTGGGAC
>CAJOPH010000076.1 GCA_905236805.1 uncultured Eubacterium sp.
AAAATAAAGAAGGAAAAAATGACTATTTTAGAGATAAACGAAGCCTCTAAATCAGAGGTATTAAATAAGCTTAAGCAAAGATCATCGGGAAAAGACAGGGATTTGGAAGAAGCTGTGTCAAAGATCATTTCAGATGTCAGGAAAAATGGCGATGAGGCTTTGTTTGGATATTCGAAAAAATTTGACGGGGCCAATATCAATGAAGCAAATATATTGGTTTCCGAAGAAGAAATAAAGGAGGCATACGGGAAGGTTCCCGTCGATCTTTTGGAAATAATGAGGCACGCTATGGCAAACATACGTTCCTTCCATGAAAAGCAGAAGCAAAACAGCTGGTTTTCATATGAATCTAATGGCGCCATCCTCGGCCAGAGGGTATCGCCCCTGTCAAGGGCAGGGGTATATGTTCCCGGCGGCAAGGCCGCCTATCCTTCATCTGTCCTTATGAACATACTGCCTGCCAAGGTGGCCGGAGTGGAAGAGATCATCATGTGCACACCCCCCGGAAAAGACGGCAAGGCAGAGGCTGTTACCCTTGTGGCCGCAAACGAAGCGGGAGCCGACAAGGTATTTAAGGCAGGAGGCGCCCAGGCCATTGCCGCCATGGCCTATGGGACAAAGAGCATTCCCAAGGTGGACAAGATAGCAGGTCCCGGGAATATATTTGTGGCATTGGCAAAAAAACAGGTGTTTGGGGACGTGGGGATAGATTCCGTGGCGGGGCCTTCCGAAATATTGGTTTTGGCTGATGAAACGGCCAATCCCGGGTACGTTGCCGCAGACCTTCTCTCCCAGGCGGAGCATGATGAGATGGCCTCTGCCATATTGGTTACCACATCGAAGGAATTGGGGGAAAAGGTATTAAAAGAAATAGAAATTTTCATGAAGGAACTTAACAGGAAGGACATAATACAAAAATCGTTGGATGACTATGGCTTTGTCCTTTATTCTCCTTCACAGGATGCCTGCATCGACATGGTCAATGATATAGCTTCGGAGCATTTGGAGATAGTCATGAAAGATCCTTTTTCCGTGATGACGAAGATAAAAAATGCCGGAGCCATTTTCCTTGGGGAGTATTCGTCAGAGCCCTTGGGAGATTATTTCGCAGGACCTTGCCATGTGCTTCCCACGAATGGTACCGCCAGGTTTTTTTCACCGCTTAGTGTAGATGATTTCGTAAAAAAGTCAAGCATTATTTCCTATACGAGGGAGGCTTTAGAACCCATTCAGGAAGAAATAAGAAAGTTTGCACAGGCGGAAGGACTAAGTGCTCATGCCAATTCGATAAAGGTTAGGTTTACTTAAACAGAGCCTGCTAGAGACAAAAACGGGAGGATGCTTTAATAATGAGAGATAGGATTGCTGAGGTTAAAAGGGCTACAAATGAGACCGATATAGTCTGTGAATTAAATATTGACGGGACGGGCAAGGGCGATATTGCCACAGGGATAGGATTTTTTGACCATATGCTTAATTCTTTTGCAAGGCACGGACTTTTTGACCTCACAATAAAGGCAGTAGGTGACATACATGTGGATTGCCACCACACCATTGAAGATGTGGGGATAGTCTTGGGAAATGCGATAAAAAAAGCCCTGGGCGAAAAAGAAGGCATAGCAAGATACGGACATGCATATGTTCCCATGGATGAGGCGTTGGCTTTTTGTGCCATAGATTTATCGGGGAGGCCATACCTGGTCTTTGACGCGGAATTTGCCGCACCTTTGATAGGGGATTATGATACGCAGATGACGAGGGAGTTTTTCTATGCATTGTCATATTCTGCCATGATGAATTTACATATACGCTGTGAATATGGTGATAATGACCACCACAAGACGGAAGCCATGTTCAAAGCCTTCGCAAGGAGCTTAAGGATGGCTGCCGGAACAGACACAAGGATAGAAGGGACGCTTTCCACGAAGGGAAGCCTTTAGCTCAGTCGGTGCGCAAGACTCGCGGGCGGGTCTTGACTCTTCATATGGTGAAAAAAATGGATGGAAGTAATTACATTAAAGACAAGGATCCCATGTTGAAATGGAAGGACCTTACCCCGAACAATGACGGCCTTATTCCATGTATTGTCCAGGATCATGAAAATAACGAAATACTGATGCTGGCCTACATGAATGAGGAATCCTTTGACATGACACTTAAGACCGGGAAGATGACATACTGGAGCCGCAGCAGAAAGGAGCTTTGGATAAAGGGTGAAACATCCGGGCATTTCCAGTATGTAAAAAGCCTTTGTACCGATTGCGACAAGGATACCCTCCTTGCAAAGATAAAACAGGTGGGTGCCGCCTGCCACACGGGAAAAAGAAGCTGCTTTTTTAATGAGATAGTATAGTAAAAAAGCCCCCGGCAAACTTGAATGATTCAGGAGGAAATGAAATGATCACAATACTATTTATTTTATTTTTGATGGGTTTTATTTTTAAGGGCATAGGGCTTGCAATCCGCCTGTCATGGGGAATACTTAAATTTTTGGTTTCGATAGTCTTTTGGCCGCTTATTTTAATAGGCATGGTCTTTTCAGGACTCTTAGGGATTGCGTTTTTATTACTTTTAGCGGGAGGGATAGTACTGTTGATAAGGTCTTTTGCCGAATCACATGGTTCCGTATGACAAA
>CAJOPH010000077.1 GCA_905236805.1 uncultured Eubacterium sp.
GGTGCTTACCGGAAAGCACGGCCAAAGGCACATCATGTCCCATGGATACGACGGACTCTACTCCGGTGCGGGCCATTTCATAAATCCCCGTCATCACATCCTCATATGAATATCCAAATACCTTGTAGAGCCTGTCCCTTTCCTCCTGGGAATGTACCGGGATCTTTTTGTTGGGAATGGAAAGCTCCGAGAGGTGAAGGAGGTTTAGGTCAAGCCACTCTCCATAGGTTCTCTCCGTGGCATAGTAATCTTTTATTTCCTCATCGGAAATAATCTTCCCCTTTTTCACGTCCACCAGAAGCATCTTTCCGGGCTCCAGTCGGGATTTTTTGACTATATGCAGGGGGTCTACGTCCAAAACCCCCACCTCCGAGGAAAGTATCAGTTTGTCATCATCCGTTATATAGTACCTCGATGGCCTAAGGCCGTTCCTGTCAAGGGTCGCCCCCAGTATCTCTCCATCCGTAAATAATAGTGCGGCAGGCCCGTCCCACGGCTCCATCATAGTAGCGTAGTAATGATAAAAATCCTTTTTCTCCCTGCTCATAAAGTCGTTATTATTCCAGGGCTCCGGAACCGTCATCATCATGGCGAGGGGAAGGTCTATGCCATTCATGTATAAAAATTCCAATGTATTGTCAAGCATTGCGGAATCAGACCCTACCGCCGATATCACGGGATAGATCTTATCCACCTCGTCCTGCATGACGGAAGAATACATGGTCTCTTCCCTGGCCAGCATCCTGTCCATGTTGCCTCTTATGGTGTTTATTTCCCCGTTATGCGCTATCATCCTGTAGGGATGCGCCCTTTCCCAGGACGGGGTGGTGTTTGTGGAAAAACGTGAATGCACCACCGCAATGGCCGTTTCAAAGCTCTTGTCCTGAAGGTCGTCATAAAAATTCCTAAGCTGGCCCACCAGAAACATGCCCTTGTAAACTACCGTCCTCGACGACAGCGAACATATGTACGTATCCTCCGAGGACTGTTCAAAAAGCCTCCTTACGACATAGAGCTTCCTGTCAAATTCTATTCCTTTTTTCACCGTTTTCGGGCGGGCAATGAAGCACTGGCAGATATCAGGCATGGAGTCCAAGGCCACCTTTCCCAATATGGAGGGATTGGTGGGAACCTTCCTCCATCCCAAAAATTCCATCCCTTCCTTTTCCGTGATTATCTTAAACATCCTCATCGCAAAGGTCTTTTTCATCTTGTCCTTCGGAAAGAAAAACATCCCTATGCCATAATCTCCTTCATCCCCCGGGGAGATGTTTTCCTTTTCGGCAGCCTTTTTGAAAAATTTATGACATACCTGGGTTAATATCCCCACTCCGTCACCCACTTTGCCTGATGCGTCCTTCCCTGCCCTGTGTTCCAATTTTTCCACTATGGACAGCGCATCGGAAAGGATTTCATGCGAAGAGCGTCCCCGTATGTCAGCCACGGCTCCTATGCCACAGGCGTCCTTCTCCTTAAACAATTTTTCATAATCATACCTTGTATTTTCTCTCATTGGATCCATGCTCCTATTTTCGTGTATGGGAATGAATGAATTCATTTCCAAAAAAAATAAGACACCACAAAAGGACATAAACTGTCCCTTTGAAGCGCCTTTGCCTCAGATGATAGATACTTTACCACATTTTCAATGATTTGTCAAGGTGAATTTTACCCTTGCTTATCAACCATCTCCTTTAGCTCATACATCTTATCCCTTAATTGGGCGGCCGTCTCAAAATCAAGGTCTGCCGCTGCCCTATCCATTTGCTTTTTTACATCCTTTATGAGCTTTTCTATTTCCTTCTTATCCATCGACTCGGGATCTTTGGAGAAATTAAGCTCCTCCTTTGCAACCTTTTTGGATATGGATATCAGCTCACGCACCTGCTTTTTTATGGTCTGGGGCGTTATTCCGTGTTCCTTATTGTAATCCTCTTGAAGCTTTCTTCTTTGGGCCGTCTCATCCATGGCTTTCCTCATGGAATCAGTGACCGTATCCGCATACATTATCACATGTCCTTCGGAATTTCTCGCGGCCCTTCCAATGGTCTGGATCAATGAAGTCTCCGAACGAAGGAAACCTTCCTTGTCCGCATCAAGGATCGCAATCAATGAAACCTCCGGAATATCAAGACCCTCCCTCAGGAGGTTTATCCCCACCAATACGTCAAACCTGTTTAGGCGAAGATCCCTTATTATCTCGGAACGCTCCAATGTATCTATGTCTGAATGAAGGTACTTTACCCTTATTTTGGCTTCCTTTAGGTAATCCGTAAGATCCTCCGCCATTTTTTTGGTAAGCGTGGTGATAAGAACCTTGTTTTCCTTTTCGGTCTCCTTGTGTATCTCAGAAATAAGGTCATCTATCTGGCCTTCCACGGGTCTTAGGTCTATCTTGGGATCCAGCAGTCCGGTGGGTCTTATCACCTGCCTTGCGCAAAGCAGCTCATGGGATTTTTCATATTTCCCGGGGGTGGCAGAGACAAAAAGCATCTGGTCTATGAAACCCTCAAATTCCTCGAAATCAAGGGGCCTGTTGTCCTTAGCGGACGGAAGGCGGAAACCGTAATCAACGAGGGTGCTTTTCCTGGACTGGTCCCCCACGTACATGGCACCTATCTGAGGAATGGTCATGTGGGACTCGTCTATGATCATGAACAAATCGTCCGGAAAATAGTTCATCAGGGTATCGGGGGTGGCCCCGGCAGGTCTTCCCGCAAGGTGCCTGGAATAATTTTCTATTCCCGAGCAAAACCCGGTCTCCCTCATCATCTCTATGTCAAACTCAGTCCTCTCCCTTATCCTCTGAGCCTCCAGCAATTTATCCTCTGACTTGAAATATTTAACCCTCTCTTCAAGCTCATCCTCTATCCTTTTGGTTGCGGCCATCATCTTGTCTGCGGGAACCACGTAATGGGATGCGGGAAAGACCGCGCAATGGGAAAGCTCCCTTAAGACCTTTCCCGTCACCACCTCTATTTCACAGATCCTGTCTATTTCATCCCCAAAAAACTCTATCCTCAATGCCTCGTCCGATTCATTGGCGGGGATGATCTCCAGGGTGTCGCCCTTTATCCTAAATGACCCCCTCTTGAAATCCATTTCATTTCTTTCGTATTGGATCTGTATTAGCGATTTTGCCACATCACCTATCTCCACCTCCATACCGGGCCTGAAGGAAACCATCATCTCCCTGTAGTCCGTGGGAGACCCCAGACCGTAAATGCAAGAGACGCTGGCCACTATGATGACGTCCCTCCTCTCTATCAATGACGCCGTGGCGGAAAGACGGAGCTTATCTATTTCATCATTTATCGCGGAATCCTTTGCGATATATGTATCCGTCTGCGGCACATAGGCTTCCGGCTGGTAGTAGTCATAGTAGCTTACAAAATACTCCACCGCGTTATCGGGAAAAAACTCCTTCATCTCCCCGTAAAGCTGTGCCGCCAAGGTCTTATTATGTGAAATAATTAACGTGGGGCGGTTTAAGCGCTCTATCACGTTTGCCATGGTAAAGGTCTTTCCCGATCCCGTTACGCCGAGCAGGGTCTGGAATTGGTTTCCCTCCCTGAACCCTTTTACCAATTGCTCTATTGCCTCAGGTTGGTCACCGGTGGGTTCATAGGAAGAGTGTAATTTGAAGTTCATAGTAATGACACCTCACTTCGCTCACTGTCTAGACGGTCGGCGCATCGGAAATTCAAGTCCGCTCTCCGCCGGAAACTTTATTTTTCAAACCTCTCGACAGTGCAGGTATGGGTCTTTTCTTTCTCATCGTAATTGATCCCCACAAAGAGCAGGTTTCCCCGGTAGTGGGACAGGCTGTCAAAGTATTTCTTTTCTTTGATCTGGTCTATCGCACTGTCGGCGGATGAATTTTTCTTAAGCTCTATGATCATGGCCGGGCGCTCTTTAGAAGGATGGATGGGTATGTATGTTACATCCGAAAAGCCCTTTCCCGCCGTCATCTCACGGACGCAGGTGTAGTCATTTAGCGCATATATAAACGAC
>CAJOPH010000078.1 GCA_905236805.1 uncultured Eubacterium sp.
AAAGATATTATCCTCCCCATCCGTCCCCATGCCGCTTCCCATCGGAAAGTGGAAGATGAAGACCTCCCTGGAAGCAAAATTAAACTACCGCACGGTATCTTTGAGAAATATCCGGGAGAGGGCAAAGTTCAAGATCCAAGAGGGGCTTGGAAGGGCCTTTCATGAATATCTTCGCTCTCAGGGCTTTACGGAGGTGCACACCCCGAAGATAGGCGCAAAGAGCGCGGAGGGCGGGGCAAACCTCTTCCGCCTCGAATATTTCCACAAGCCCGCGATACTCCAGCAGTCCCCACAGTTTTACAAGCAGATGATGGTGGGGGTATTTGAGAGGGTCTACGAGGTGGCGCCCGTTTTCCGTGCGGAAAAGCACAATACCAAAAGGCATCTTAATGAATATACGTCCCTGGACCTGGAGATGGGCTTTATAGACTCCTTTGAGGATATCATGGAGATAGAGACGGGGTATCTGAAATATGCCATGGAGCTTCTAAAAAGGGACTATGCGCGGGAGATAAAGACCCTCGGGGTAGAAATCCCCGAGATAGACAAGATTCCCTCAGAGAGGTTTGACGAAGCCAAAAGAAAGGTTTCGGAGAAATATAATCGCGATATAAAAAATCCTTATGATTTAGACCCCGAGGAGGAGGGCCTTATCGGGAAATATTACAAGGAAGAATGCGGGTCTGATTTTGTCTTTATCACCCATTATCCATCCAAAAAACGCCCGTTCTACGCTATGGATGACCCCTTAGATCCTTCGGTTACTTTGTCCTTTGACCTTTTGTTTAAGGGGCTTGAGGTCACCACGGGCGGGCAGAGGATACATGAAATAGACATGCTCCTTCAAAAGCTCAAGGACAGGAACATGGAAGAAGAAGGGATGGAGGATTACCTCGACACCTTCAGGTACGGGATGCCTCCCCATGGAGGCTTGGGGATAGGCTTAGAGCGCCTTACCATGCAGCTTCTTAATGAAGAAAACGTCAGGGAGGTTACGCTTTTCCCGAGGGATCTTTCGAGGCTTACGCCGTAAGGAACCGCGAAGCCGTAAGGAACCGTGAAGCCGTAGGAAACCGTACGATATACCGCAGGAGGCAGATATGAACAAAAACCACATAGATGATGACGTTTTGGACTATGTAGGGATCCTCGCGAAGCTGGACCTTTCAGGGGATGAAAGGGATGCACTAAGGGGGGACTTAGAGGAGCTTCTTGACTACGTAGACCGGCTTAACGAACTGGACGTTACGGGGGTAGAGCCCATGTCCCACGCGTTTTCTTTGGAAAATGTCTTCCGTGAGGATGCAGTAACAAACGGGGACGGGGCGGATGATACCATATCAAACGCTCCCGAAGAAAAAGACCGTATGTTCGTGGTGCCAAAGACCATAGGAGGGTAAAGGCTTTGAATGAGATATTGAAACTGGGGGCCCTGGAGCTCTCTGAAAAGATACAAGGCGGGGAGGTATCCGTGCGCGAGGCTGCACAGGCCTGCCTTGACAGGATCAGGGAAAAGGATCCGGAGCTGGGGGCTTTTATATCGGTGGATGAGGAAGGTGCCCTCAAGCGCGCTGACGAGGTGCAGGAGATGATATCGAAAGGTGAGCTGACATCTCCCCTCGCGGGCGTTCCCGTTGCCATAAAGGACAATATGTGCATAAAGGGAAAAGAGACCACCTGCGCATCCCACATACTGGAAGGATTTTATCCCACCTATACGGCGCAGGCCGTGCAAAACCTCGAAAAGGCAGGGTGCGTGGTGCTGGGCAAGGCCAACATGGATGAGTTTGCCATGGGCTCTACCACGGAGACATCCTATTACAAATTAACGAGAAATCCCTGGAATACTGACAAGGTTCCCGGAGGCTCATCGGGAGGGTCCGCCGCGGCCGTGGCATCCGGTGAGGCGTTTTTCGCATTGGGCTCTGATACGGGGGGATCGATCAGGCAGCCCGCGTCATTTTGCGGAATAGTGGGGGCAAAGCCCACCTACGGCACGGTATCTCGCTATGGTCTCATAGCCTACGGGTCGTCTTTGGACCAGATAGGGCCTTTGGCCAAAAATGTCCCCGACGCCGCGGCCATCATGGAAGCCATAAGCTCCTATGACAAGAAAGACTCCACCTCCGTGGACAGGAAGGATACGCAGTTTAGCAGGTGTCTTGATACCGACATAAAGGGCCTTAGGGTAGGTATCCCCAATGATTATTTTTCCGAAGGCCTTAGCGAAGAGGTGGCAGAGAGGATACGCGAGGTCGGAAAGGTATTTGAATCCCTTGGGGCGAGCGTTACTTATTTTGACCTTCCCATAGTAAAATACTCCCTGCCCGCATATTACGTCATAGCCTGCGCCGAGGCCTCATCAAACCTCTCGAGGTTTGACGGGGTGAAATACGGCTACAGGTCAGACAGCTATGAGGGACTCCACGACATGTACAAAAAGACCCGTACGGAAGGCTTCGGGGATGTCGTAAAAAACAGGATAATGCTGGGGTCATACGTATTATCTTCCGGGTATTACGACGCGTATTACCTAAGGGCATTGAGGGTAAAGGCCCTCATCAAAAAGGGCTTTGACGAGGCTTTCGAAAAATACGACGTGATATTGGGACCCACATCCCCTTCCACCGCCCTTACCGTGGGAGAGTCCTTAAAGGACAAGATCCAGATGTGTCTGTGCGACACCTACACCTCCTCCGTAAACTTAATAGGGCTTCCCGGGATCAGTATCCCGGTGGGGACGGATTCTTCCAATCTCCCGATAGGTGCCCAGATAGTGGCAAAGGCTTTCGATGAGAAAAACATGCTAAGGGCCGCGAACGCCCTGGAAAAAGAGCTGGGGACCATCAGCTGTCCGTATAATGCTTAAGGAATAGGGGGATTAAAGATCATGAATTACGAAACTGTGATAGGTCTGGAGGTTCATGTGGAGCTTGCCACGGACACCAAGATTTTCTGCGGATGTTCCACGAAGTTTGGGGGAGCCCCGAATTCACACACCTGCCCCGTCTGCACGGGTCAGCCGGGGTCTTTGCCTGTCCTAAACAAAAAAGTACTGGAGTACGCCGTGGCCGTGGGACTTGCCACGGGGTGTGACATCACCAGGTTTTCAAAATTTGACAGGAAAAATTATTTCTACCCCGACAATCCCCAGGATTACCAGATTTCCCAGCTCTACCTTCCCATATGCAGAAATGGGGCGGTGGAGATAGAGACAGGGTCTGTCAAAAAAAAGGTGAGGATCCACGAGATCCACATGGAAGAAGATGCCGGAAAGCTCGTCCACGATGAGTGGAACGACACCTCTTTGGTGGATTTTAACAGGTCGGGCGTGCCTTTGATAGAGATAGTCTCAGAGCCCGACATGAGGTCTGCGGAGGAGGTCATAGCCTACCTCGAAAAGCTCCGCATGATCATAAGGTACCTGGAGGCTTCCGACTGCAGGCTAAACGAAGGCTCGATGCGTGCGGACGTAAACCTCTCCGTAAAGGAGGAGGGGTCGGATGCGCTGGGGACCCGTACCGAGATGAAAAACCTTAATTCCTTTAAGGCCATCTCACATGCCATAGCCGGCGAGAGGCAAAGGCAGATAGAGCTGATCGAAGAGGGAAAAAAGGTCATACAGGAGACCAGGAGGTGGGATGACAACAAGGAATCCTCCCACTCCATGAGATCCAAGGAGGATGCCCAGGATTACCGCTATTTCCCGGAGCCCGACCTTGTCCCCATAGTAATCTCTGATGAATTTTTGGAAAATATCAAAAAAAACCAGCCCGAGTTTCAGGACCAAAGGGTAAAAAGGTATGTCGATGAGTACAAGATCCCCGAGTATGACGCGAAGATCATCACAGCCTCGAAGCACATGGGGGATTTTTTCGAAGAGGTATCTTCCCTAACGAACCTCCCGAAAAAGGTCTCAAACTGGCTCATGACAGAGACATTAAGGCTCCAAAAGGAAAAGGACATGGAACAGGATGACATTCCCTTTTCCGCGGCCCACTTAGCCTCCCTCATAAAGCTCTGCGAGGATGGCACGATCAACAACACCACCTCCAAGGAAGTCTTTGAACAGATGTTCAAAGAAGACGTAGATCCCTTAAAATACGTGGATGAAAAGGGCCTAAAGAGCAACAGCGACGAGGGCGAATTGGAGGTCATCATAAAGCAGGCCATCGATGAAAACCCCAAGGCGATAGAGGACTACAATAACGGAAAGAAAAAGGCCCTGGGCGCCATAGTGGGGGCCGTCATGAAGAAAACATCCGGCAAGGCAAACCCCGCCGTGATAAACAGGCTTTTGGACAAGATGCTGTAGGGTATTTTTTCAAAGGATCGTTATACTGTACCAAAAGGCAAATATTTAAACAGGAATTGATTTATGGGATTATTTGGAAATAAAGACAAAAACGATGGGAATAACTCCCATGAAAGCACGAAAGAAGAAAAGCCTATAGAAGAAAATCCTATAGAAGAAAATCCTATAGAAGAAAAGCAGGCAGAAGAAGGCAAAAAAACAGACAGCGAAAAAACAAAAAGCAATGACACCGGCTCCCCGGGCAAAGGTTCCGAGGCGTACTGTTACCTCTGCAGGAGGCCTGAGTCTATTGCGGGACCTGTTTTCAGGCTTACCGAAGGGATCACCGTCTGCCATGACTGCATGCAAAAGACCATGGATGCGATAAACAGGTCAGGCCTTGACGTGGAGGGGATGAAAAAGATGGGGAAATCCCCCCAGGTGCCTATCTTCAATCTAAACGATATCGCGGCGATCCTAAACCCTAAGGTCCAATCCCACTCCCACGCAAAGCCCGCGGAAAAAGAGAAGGAGGATACTCCGAAGGAGACGCGGGAAGATATCGCGAGGAAGAGAAGAGCCATGGCTCCCCACATCATCAAGGAAAAGCTCGATGAATACGTGGTGGGTCAGGAGCACGCCAAAAAGCTCATCTCCGTGGCAGTCTACAACCACTACAAGAGGGTCGAGTCAAACTATGACGACGATATAGAGATAGACAAGTCAAACATCCTGATGATAGGTCCCACCGGCTGCGGAAAGACCTACCTGGTAAAGACCCTGGCCCGCATCCTGGACGTGCCTTTGGCGATAGCCGACGCCACCTCCCTTACGGAGGCGGGATACATAGGAGACGACATAGAGTCGGTCCTTTCAAAGCTCCTTACGGCGGCCGATTACGATGTGGAAAGAGCCCGGAACGGCATAGTCTTCATAGACGAAATAGACAAGATAGCCAAAAAAAGAAACACCAACCAAAGGGACGTCTCCGGGGAGTCCGTCCAGCAGGGGATGCTAAAGCTCCTTGAGGGCTCACAGGTGGAGGTTCCCGTGGGGGCAAATTCCAAAAACGCCATGGTTCCCTTGGAGATCATTGACACCACAAATATCCTCTTCATATGCGGCGGGGCATTCCCCGACCTTGACGAGATCATAAAGGAAAGGCTAAACAAGTCATCTTCCATGGGATTTAAGGGGGAGCTTAAGGACAAATATGACGATGATGAGAACATCCTCTTTAAGGTGACCACGGAGGATATCAGGAAATACGGGATGATCCCCGAGTTTTTGGGGAGGCTCCCCGTCATCTGCGCCATGGAGAGACTTTCCACCGAGACATTGGTAAAGATCCTAAAGGACCCCAAAAACGCCATCCTCAAGCAGTACCAGAAGCTCTTAAGGCTGGACGAGGTAGACCTTCAGTTTGACGATGACGCGATAGAGGCCATAGCCCTCAAGGCAAAGGAGAGGGAGATAGGCGCAAGGGCCCTAAGGGCCATCATCGAGGAGTTTATGACGGACATCATGTACGAGATTCCCAAGGATGACAATATAGGCTCTGTCACCGTTACCAGGGACTTCATAGAAAACAACGGGGCACCCCTTATACAGATGAGGGGCGTTCCCAGGATAGCGTCCGCGGGGTCGTAATGAACACAAAAGCAGCATTCGCAATACTTTATTTAATGAGGATTTAATATATGGACTACAAGATTGTTATTGACAGTTGCGGGGAGTTTACCCCATCCATGGAGGAAGATCCCCATTTTGAGAGGATTCCTTTGGGACTTACCATAGAAGATCGCTATTTCGTGGATGATGATGGGTTTGACCCGATGGAATTTTTGAGGGCAGTATCCAATTCCAAAGAGGTGCCGCGTTCCTCATGTCCCTCGCCCGAGCGGTTTATGGAGGCCTTTGAGGGGGATTTTGAGAGGGTGTACGTAATTACCCTCTCATCAAAGCTCTCGGGCTCTTACAACAGCGCGCGGCTGGCCAAAGACATGTACCTGGAGGAGCATAAGGACAAAAAAATCTGCCTGATAGACTCAAAGTCCGCATCGGTGGGACAGACGCTCATAGGGCTGGAAATAAAAAAATGCGAGGATCTTTGTATGCCCTATGACGAGATCTTGCGCGTTGTCTACAATTACAGGGACCAGCAGCAGACCTTCTTTGTGCTGGAGTCTCTGGACCATCTCATAAAAAACGGGCGCATATCCAATTTCAAGGCCTTTGTGGCCACCGCCATGAACATAAAGCCCATCTGCGGGTCCACGCCCGAAGGCGAGATACGACAGCTCGGACAGGGCCGGGGGATGAAGAAGGCGCTTGCGAAGATGGCGCAGCTGATAAAGGATATGACGGTCCACCAGGAGGAGCTGACGATAGCCTTTTCCTATGTGAACAACGCGCAAAGGGCAGCAGAGGTCAGAAAACTCCTCAAGGAGGTCGCGCCTTTTAAGGAAATAATAATGCTTCCCGCCAGGGGAGTCACCACGTTGTATGCGGCTCAAGGCGGGATAGTGGTGGCAGTGTGAGGTGTAATCATGAAAAAGACTTACGGTTCATTTGAGGGATCTGATGGGATCACCGAGACAAAGTATTACATATACGAGCCCGATACGGCCCCAAAGGCCATGATACAGATAGTACACGGGATGTGCGAGTACCTGGAGCGTTACGAGCCCTTCATAAGGTATCTTACGTCAGAGGGCTTTATGGTGGCAGGATGCGACCTTCCGGGGCATGGAAGGAGTGTCTCTTCCGAAGATGACTTGGGATTTTTTGGCGAAAAGGACGGCTGGATGTACCTGATAAAGGATACGCAGCTGATGAGCTCGATCTTACTGGAGGCCCATCCCGACCTTGATCTTTTCATGTTTGCGCACAGCATGGGGTCTTTTGTTGCAAGGATCTATGCGGCCAAATACGGAGAAGGCCTCAAAGGCTTAATACTCTCAGGCACCGCGGGAAATACAAAGGGAAACTCCTTTGCCATATCCTTCACGCGCATGATGTGCAGGGTCTTTGGACCCCGCCACAAAAGCCCCCTTACCACCTTCATGATGTTTGGGAAGTACAACAGCCGCTACAAGGAAAAAAGAACGCCCTATGACTGGATCTCGAGGGACAAGGATGTGGTGGATGACTACATGAAAGACCCTTTGTGCACGTTCATGTTTACAGAGTCTGCTTACAGGGATCTTGTGACATTGACCTACACCGCAAATACCCGGAAAGTCTACGACAATATCCCAAGGGATCTTTCGGTGCTGGTTTTGGAAGGAAGCATGGATCCCGTCTCCGAATGGGGAAGGAACCTTGCCTCCCTTGATGAAGGCTTCCTAAAAAGGGATTTTGGGGATTATGAAATGAAGATATATAAGGACATGAGGCATGAGCTCCACAATGAGATCGGAAAGGAAGAAGTGTGGGAGGATGTGGCCTCATTCGTAAAGGAAAGGATCTAATGTCATTACAATTTATTATCGGCCGCTCGGGAAGCGGAAAGACTAAGTATCTGTACGAACATCTGATAGATTTGTCCATGGGAGGCGAAAGGGGCGTTTTGCTTATGGTGCCCGAACAGGCGACTTTAAGCGCCCAGAAGGATCTGGTGTCCATGCATCCCCGAAAAAGCGTATCAGACATAGAGATTTTGAGCTTTCACAGGCTTTCCCTTAGGCTCCTTGAGGAGCAGGGGATCAATTCACTAAAGGTCATGGACGATACTGCCATAAACCTTATCTTGAGAAAGCTCATCATTGACCACGAAAAAGACCTCAAGGTCTTAGGGAAAAGCCGCCCCAAAATGGGATACGTGGATGAGATAAAGAGCTTTATAACGGAGCTTTCCCAGTACGGGAACGCGCCTTGTGACCTGACGAATGTCATCGGGGATAAGTCCCTTGATGGCTTTTTTTCGTTGAAGGAAAAAATGAGGGACACAAAGCTATTGTATGAGGCTCTAAGGGACTTTCTGGGGAAAGACAGGATTACCCCCGAGGGGATCTTAAAAAAGGCCACAGGGCTTATTAAGGGGTCTTACATGGCAAAGGGAAAGATAGCCGCCTTAGATGGCTTTACGGGATTTACCCCCCTTCAGCTTGATTTCTTAAGAAAGCTTTCTTCCACCTGCAAGAAGGTCATCATCACCATCACCATAGACCCAAGGTACGGGTTATCACCCACAAGGGACATGACAGACCTCTTTTACCTGTCAAAGGAAACCATGGAAAAGCTGGAGAAGATCTTCCGGGAAGAAGGAGTTGATATAGAGCCCCCTATCATCCTGGAAGGCACGAAGAGGTTTGATGGGGCCTTATTTTTGGGCAGATTGGAGGCCGAAATATTCAGGGAAAATTTAACTCCCAAGAAAAATCAGGAATTAAGCGAATATGAACAAAATATGAATTTTCGCACCGAAGGAGGCGGACGGGATTTTTTTGGCCAAAATTCGATAAATTCAGACTTAACAATTAGCAAGGAAAATTTAACTTCCGGAAAATTTAGTGAAATCAAATTTGAACAGTCGGAAAAAGGTTCAAAGGAGATTGAAGAAAACGATTTTTTATTACATTCCGATATAAATGAAATAGAAATTATAAAAGCCCAAAATCTGAGAAATGAAATCGTAATTTCTGCCCAGTTAATACGAGATTTAATGCGCCGCGAAGCCTTTAATTACAAGGACTTTGCGGTAGTGTGCCCGGATATGGCAAAATACGAGGCAGATATTAAGCTTATTTATAAGGAATACGGGATACCCCTATTCTCCGATCAGACCACCAACCTAGTCTACCATCCTTTTATAGAGTGTTTAAGGGGTTTGTTGCAGATATTTATAGATGATTTTAGTTATTTGGGGGTATTTTCGTACTTACGTTCGGGCTTCTCTCCCCTCGATACGGAGGCCATTGACGCGCTGGAAGATTACATCCTGATTTCAGGGATTCGGGGTTATGGGGGGTGGAAAAAGGAGTGGAAATACAATCCCGATTACCCCGAAGAAATGTTCGGAAAGCTCAATGGGTGGAGACGGGAGCTATCCACAATTCTTGGAGAGATAAGAACAGTCTTATCCACAAAAAAGTCTGACATCAAGCAAAAAACCGAGGCAATTTACAGATTTTTGATTGATACAAATGTTAACAAAAAGATTCGGGAAATGTGCGATTCATTCGATGACCCCAAAAAGAAGGACGAGACCCAAAGAATTTATAAAACCACAATGCAATTATTTGAAAAAATGGTTGACAACTTAGGAGAAACCTATGTATCCGCAGAGGAATATAGGGAAATCCTTGATGCCGGACTTGCGTCTATTTCATTGGGGACGGCGCCCACCCATCAGGACCGGGTGACCTTTGGAGACATAGAAAGGACCAGGCTCTCCCATGTGGGCGTCCTGATTTTCCTGGGTGTGAACGAGGGGATGGTCCCAAAGCCATATGCGGAGGGGGGAGTCCTTTCCGAATATGAGAGGGAGGCTCTTTTAGAAAGGGGATTTAATATCGCCTACGGGAGAAGGGGGAAGGCGGCGCTTTCGGATTTTTATTTATATTGGAATTTGACAAAGCCCAAAAAACACCTTATCATCACGTATTCGGACGCGGATGAGGAAGGAAAAAAGCAGACGAAGGCCCGAATCGTAAAGGAAATAGAAAGAATCTTTCCCCACATAGCAGAAAGGGATGGGTACGGGGAGGAGAATCCCGTAAGAATGGATCCCGAAGGCGCCCTGCGGAGGATAGGCGAGATCATAAGGGAAGGAGC
The DNA here is from genome assembly GCA_905236805.1 of uncultured Eubacterium sp. GTDB lineage: Bacteria > Bacillota > Clostridia > Lachnospirales > Lachnospiraceae > RUG14243. Next base: position 10,073 of record CAJOPH010000078.1, read on the forward strand.
AGACGCGCCAAAGATAGCGGGCTACGAAAAATGGTACAGGGAAAACGGCCTGGGAGATACCTTTGACAGGGTATTTTCAAAGACCCTGCGGGGGAAGGCGAAGGAAGGGGAAAAATCCCGGGACAAAAAGATTTCGGGGGAGCTTTCAGCCCTTATATACGGGCCTTATATCACATGCTCGGTTTCAAGGATAGAGCTTTTTTATTCCTGCCCTTACGCGCATTTTTTATCCTACGGGCTAAGGCTAAAGGAAAGACAAAGGTACAGGTTTGACGCCGTGGACGCAGGGAACCTCATACACGATGCCTTTTTCAACTATGCCGACTTCGTAAGGCGTGACGGCAAAAGCATAAGGACGCTTTCGGAGGAAGAGATAATAAGGTATTCAAGGCTGGGGATGGAGTCTTCCCTGGCAAAGGTATATGACCCGGACCTTGATATCTTAGCCAGGGAGAATTTCCTAAAGCAAAGCCTTATCACCCGCTTTCTTAATACGGCCTATTTCATGAGCCTTCAGATACAGCGGGGAAGGTTTGATATATTAAATGCCGAGAAGGATTTTCTTGAGCGGGGCGAAAAGATATCCGTACATGGACGGATAGACAGGATAGATCAGGCAGATGGAAATGAGGGTCAAAAATACGTTCGGGTCATAGATTACAAATCCTCCGTGAGAAAGCTTTCCCTAAACGAGGTATACGAGGGCCTTAATATACAGCTTCCCACCTACCTCAAGGAGGCATCCAAGCAGGGAGGGCTCCCCGCAGGGATGTTCTACTATCCCGCAAAGGCGCCCATGATAAATTCCTTAGATTCGGAGACGGATGAAGAGGTGAAGGAGAGGATCTTAAAGGAGCTTAAGCTGGAAGGGTATTTTTTAAATGACATGGACGTTGCCTTATCCATGGACAAGAGCCTTGATCCAAAGACCAACAGGTTCTCGTCCATAGCGCACCTGGAGATAGGAAAGGACGGGATAGGAAAACGCTCCAAGGCCATCTACAAAGAAGAGATGGACAGGCTCCTTGAAAGGAGCCATGAGCGCATGGAAAAGGCCGCGGGGGCGATCCTTGAAGGGGAGGCGGGCATTTATCCCTATAGGCTCGATGGAAAGACGGGATGTAAGTACTGCATCTACAATAGCGCCTGCGGCTTTGACAAAAGGACAGGCAAATACAGACAGATAAAACAAAGGACGGACGAAGAAGTCCTGGATATTCTGATGGAAGGGGAGGAAAAAAAGGATGGATCTTACTAAAGACCAAAGGGAGGCGGTAGAGGCTGCGGGAAAAGATATTTTGGTCTCGGCGGCGGCAGGCTCCGGGAAGACGGCCGTCCTCATAGAAAGGATAATGAGGATCCTTAAGGAAGGTACAGATATTGACAGGATACTGGTGGTTACCTTTACCAACGCGGCGGCCGCACAGATGAAGGAAAAGCTCCAAAAAAGGCTCTTTGAAGAGCTTGATAAAAACCCCGCGGAGAGGCACTTAAGGAGGCAGGTTCACCTCATACACCAGGCCAGGATATCCACGATACACAGCTTTTGCCAGTCGGTAATAAAAAACCACATGCATTTATCACCAATAGATCCATCGGCCAGGATAGGGGACGAGGGAGAGATGAAGCTGATGAGGGAGGATGCGGCGGGGGAGCTGTTGGAAGAAGAATATGAGAGGGCAGATGAGGCCTTTCTGGAATGTGCCGGTAAATACTCCGCGGACAGGGACGGGCAGATCGAAAAGGAAATAATAAGGCTCTACGATTATTCAAGGAGCCACATAGACCCGGAAAAATGGCTTTCATCCTGCGTGGATGACTATCGCATATCCACGGAAGATGAGCTGTTTTCATCAAAATGGGAAAAGGAGATAGAAGAAGAGATAAAGTCAAAAATAAGCTTTGCCCAAAATTCCCTGCAGCTTTCCCTGGAGGCGTGTAATGAGGAGAAAGGGCCCCAAAAATATATCCCCCGGCTCATCGAGGAGGAAGAAGACCTGGGGAACCTAGCGCGTAATCCGAAGGATATAATCTCGTTTGAATTTGGGCGATTGCCTGCGAAAGACAAAGGGTGCGATGAGGAAATAGCGAACCGGGCAAAGAAATTAAGGGAAGATGCAAAAAAATCCATAGACAAATTAAAAAAAGAATATTTTAGTGGAAATAACACCGATAAAATAAAGCACATATCCCATTCATTAAAGGATGTTTCGATTTTAGTCGAATTAGTCCGGAAATTTGAAAAAAAGTACTCGGAAATGAAGATTAAATCACAAGTTATTGATTTTTCGGACCTCGAGAGGGGGGCTTTGGCCATACTTACCGAAAATGGGGCGCCTTCCGATGCCGCCAGGGAGTATAGGAAGATATTCAGGGAGATAATGATAGACGAATACCAGGATTCAAACTCCGTACAGGAGGTCATCTGCTCCATTATTTCCCAAAAAGATGAAAAAAGGCCCAATATGTTCATGGTAGGGGACGTAAAGCAGAGCATCTACGGATTCAGGATGGCAAATCCCGAAATCTTCCTTTCCAAGTACGAAGAGTATGCCAAAAATAGTGACACGGGAAGAAAAATAGACCTTTCCATGAACTTTAGGAGCAGGATAGAGGTGCTCGAACCCGTAAATGCCATTTTTAATAATATCATGACAAAGGCCTCGGCCGGCCTTGATTACAATGAGGCGCAAAGCCTTAAATATGGCGGATTGTACGGGGATAGGCAAGACCTTTATGAAACGGAGCTGATCTTGGTCAACCCCGATGCGGAGTGCGTGTCAGAATATTTTGACGCGCAGGCGCCCAAGGGTTTTTTGGCCATAGCGGATGTGGTGACAGAAATTATGACACAAGACCCTCCCTTCATGGTGGAAACAGACGGGGAAAAAAGGCCCGTATCCTTTGGGGACATCGCTGTATTGATGAGGAGCGTAAAGGGCAGGGCAGCGGGGCTTTCGGAGGTTTTGGAGGCGTATGGCATCCCCTCGTATTGTGAGAGCACCGAAGGGTACTTTGATACGCCGGAGATCCAGGTGCTTTTGTCTTATCTAAAGATAATAGACAATCCCCACCAGAGCATCCCCCTGGTTTCGGTAATGAGATCCGGGATATGGAATTTTTCGGAGGAGGATCTGGCCCTTATCAGGCTCATCGACGAAAAGGACGACTATTTTAATTGTGTCAAAAAGGCTTTTGAGAGCGATAGGCTGGATAAGGAATTATCCCGGAAGGTTATAGATTTTACAAATTGTTTACACAATTTTCGGAAACTCTCCGGATTTCTTAATGTCAGGGAGCTTCTCGAGGAAATTTTGAGGGTTACCCATTTTGACGCGATATGCGCGTCCCAAATAAACGGGGATATTAAGCTTTCCAATATAAGGGAGCTTTTGAACAAGGCAAGGGATTTTGAGAAGATAAGCTACAGGGGGCTTTTTTCCTTCAACAGGTACGTGGAGAAGCTAAGGGAAAGGGAGGTTGATTTCGGGGAAGCAAGGCCGGGCAGCGCGGGTGAAGGAGCGCTTACCATCACAAGCATCCACAAGTCCAAGGGCTTAGAGTATCCGGTGGTCATAGCAGAGGGGCTTGAGAGGCGCTTTAATGCAAGTGATGAAAGCGCAAAGATCCTGACGGATGAAGTCCTGGGGATAGGTGTGGACGACTATGAAACAGACAGGCGAAGGAAATACAGGACCGAAGGGAAAAAGGCTATCGCCATAAAGAAGCACAGGGAGATGATAGCGGAGGAGATGAGGGTGCTTTACGTCGCATTAACCAGGGCGAAGGAGAAGCTCATCATGGTGGGGGTAAGGAAGGAAGAAGACATAAAGGAACAGAATCTTCCGGAAAATACATCAAATTACCTCGACTGGATATATATTCCATTTCGGGATAACCTAGGTAAAATAAGGGTTTTTGACGAGGTGGGTCAGGGGCATGTAAAAGGGGGCGTTTCAAAGGAAAATTTAACCGATACAGAAAATCGGGATTTAACGGGCATGGGGGAAGATTCCAAGGAGCTTTTCGAAAAGGAAAAAGAGCGTATGTATAAGGAGATCTGTGATGGTTTTTCCATGTACCGCCGTACGCCCAAGGATATCCCCGAAAAGTTTTCGGTATCGGAAATCAAAAGGCTTTCCATGGAAGATGAAGACCCCGATGCCGCGGTGGTATTTGCCGGAACAGAAGATGAGCTCTATGTGCCTTCCTTCGCAAGGCAAGGGAAGGAAGATGAGCCCAATATCCTCCCCGGCGCCATCCGCGGAACTGCCATCCACAGGATAATGGAGTGCATTTCCTTCAAATCCTTCGCCGGCCGAGACAATATTATAGCAGAATATAATAATCAGATTGCGTCGCTTAAAGAAAGGGGTATAATAGATTGGAATACCGAAAAATTCGCATCCGAGCCCTCGATCCATGCCTTTTTGGAATGCGATTTGAGAAGGCGCATGTCAAAGGCTGATTTAGAAAACGGACTCTTTAAGGAGAAGAGGTTCGTGATGGGTGTGGAAGGGTCATACCTGGGATATGAAACGGATAAAGAGATCCTCATCCAGGGGATAGTGGACGCTTATTTTGTGGAGGATGGAAAAATAGTCCTTATGGATTACAAGACAGACCGGGTGGATTCGGATGAAAAACTTATTGCAAGGTATGGAAAACAGATGGAATTATACAAAAAAGCCATTGAAGGGGCGGAAGGATTGGCTGTGAAAGAAGCCGTTCTTTATTCATTTTGCCTAAATAGGGAAATAATTGTTGCGCTTTGAGCCGTTTCGTTTTATACTATTCTGGAAAGATTGATATTTGGAAAGAAAGACCGGTATTCGGAAAGATCAGTATTTCCCAAAACTATTAAGAAACGAATAAATTCGTTTCCTATATCTTAATCAACAAGGAGGGACCTATGGGAATTTATGACGAAGAGTGCATAGAGGTGTTTTTGGAAAGGCAAAGGCAGCTGTTTAAGGAGGATGTGGCCACCACCCCCGAGGAGGCTGAGGAGTTTTTGGAGGATGTGATAGCGGGTGTGTGCCGGGGGGAAGCAGAGGTGAGGGAATACCTTGATGACTCGGGGCTGGACATATCAGGTTTAGAGGGCGAAAAGATTCTTGACCAGCCGGAGGTCTTTGCGCTTTCCGATGACAGGTACCTGGTGGTGGTTGCATGATGAAGAAAGCATTTGCCAAAGCTTCAAGAAAGCTCCTTGCAGTTTTTTCCGCGGCGGCACTTTTTACCGGCTGCCTTTCGGGGTGCGCCAGGATAGAGATTTCAAAAGGCTTTGGCAAGGACGAGCTGTTGATGGAAGGAAAAGAGGTCATTGGGGCAAAGGAAGCAAATCTCTACCTTTCCACCCTGGCGAATGAATACAAGGCCTTCTACAGTGAGGAAGAAAGCGATGAAGGTACGCTGCCTGATGCCGCCTACATAAAGGAAAAGAGCTTATACCGCCTTGAGCATGTGTTTGCCATGTACCTTATGTCGAAGGACAAAGGAATAAGCCTGTCTTCCGGGGAAAAAGACAGCCTTAGCGACGCGGCAAATGAGTATTATTCCTCCTTGAATGATGCCGAAAAAGAATATTTTGATATTACCGCAGAGGATGTTTATTCCTATTACGAGAGGTTTGCCCTGGCAGATCTCGTATTTGACAGCGTGGCAGGGGACGTGGACCTTGAGATATCCGATGATGTGGCCAGGGTGGCAAAGGCGCAGGTGATAGTGACGGAGGATTCTTCCAAGTCCGCGCAGATAGAAAAGGCGCTTAAGGATGGGAGCGATTTTTCCACGGTTTCCATCACCTATTCCGATGAGTCCGCCTCAGCCGTCTATGTGAAGAGGGGGGATTTTCCGGATGATGTGGTAGAAGCCATTTTTTCCCTCAACGATGATGAAACCAAAGGTCCCATCGAGGCAGAAGGATCCTATTATTACGTCAAATGCCTCGAGAGGATAGACGATGAAAAGACTCAGGAGAACAGGGAGTCTATATTAAATCAGGCGTATGAGGATGCCTTTGACGCAAAATACGAGGAATACCTCTCCACCCTGCACATCGAAGTCAATGAAAAGCTGTGGGATTCCATGGGCATCCCTGAGGGAGAGGACGTTACGACCACCTCCTTTTTTTCCGTATATAACAAATATTTATAGCACATGCGGTTATAGTACAAAAAAATACAATCCCCTTGAAAAATGATCAATGTGGGTGTATAATACGAGCTTTAAGGAACTTGGATCATCGAGGACTTGAAGAATATGCCGGAAAGGAGGATGTTGCCATGGGAAGTACAGCCGAAGCTACCAGGATGGACCGCGCCGTTTCTTACGCGGGCAAGGGACACGAGTCTGAAGGGGCGTCTTTTGCCGGCGCGGATGAGAAGAAGCGCCTAAGGGCCATGGAATTAAACATCCTCCGCACAAAGAAGGGCGACGGGGTGACGCTGACGAAGGAATTTTCAGACCCCAAAGAGCTTTTCGACGACCTCGTAAAAAGGGTCAGAAAGTATCATCCTTCGGGGGACATATCCCTCATGGAAAAGGCCTACCACATAGCGGAAGAGGCTCACAGGGGGCAGGTGAGAAAGTCAGGGGAGCAGTATATCATACATCCCTTATGTGTCTCCATCATATTGGCAGACCTTGAGATGGACAAGGAGACCATATGCGCGGGGCTCCTCCATGACGTTGTGGAAGACACGGTGATGACGGACGAGGAGATAGCCCGTGAATTCGGGGAAGAGGTGGCCCTTCTGGTAGACGGCGTAACGAAGCTCACCAGGCTCCAGCTTTCCTACGATGCGGACAAGGTAGAGATACAGGGCGAAAACCTCCGCAAGATGTTTCTGGCCATGGCAAAGGACATCAGGGTCATCCTCATAAAGCTCGCCGACCGCCTCCACAATATGCGCACGCTCCGGCACATGAAGCCGGAGAAGCAGAGGGAAAAGGCCAGGGAGACGATGGAGATTTACGCGCCGATAGCGCAGCGTCTGGGTATTTCCAAGATTAAGATCGAATTGGAGGATCTTTCCCTAAAGTACCTTGAGCCAGAGGCATATTTTGACCTGGTGGAAAAGATCGCCATGAGAAAGTCTGCCCGGGAGGAGTATATCTACGATCTGGTCAGGGAAGTGCAGGGGATAATGGACGAGGCCAATATCACTGCCACCATAGACGGAAGGGTCAAGCATTTCTTCAGCATCTACAAGAAAATGAAGAACCAGAACAAGACCATCGACCAGATCTACGACCTTTTTGCCATAAGGGTGCTGGTGGATTCCGTGGCGGACTGTTATGCGGCTTTGGGCATCATACACACAAAGTACAAGCCCATCCCGGGGCGTTTCAAGGACTACATCGCCATGCCAAAGCCCAATATGTACCAGTCGCTTCACACCACGCTGATCGGCCAGAACGGCCAGCCCTTCGAGATACAGATAAGGACCTATGATATGCACAGGACCGCCGAGTACGGGATAGCTGCCCATTGGAAATACAAGGAAATGTCCAATGGCGTAACCCCCGACATGAAGGAGGCGGAAAAGATTACCTGGCTTCGCCAGATACTGGAGTGGCAGCAGGACAACACCGACAACCACGAGTTTGTTAATTTGTTAAAGAGCGATTTAAATCTTTTCTCGGATGTGGTATTCTGCTTTACCCCGCAGGGGGATGTGAAGACCCTTCCCAAGGGCTCTACCCCCATAGATTTTGCCTACAGCATACATTCCGCGGTAGGCAACAGGATGGTGGGGGCCAAGGTGAACGGCCGCATAGTGCCCATCGAATACCAGATCAATTCCGGTGACAGGATAGAGATAGTGACCTCCCAGAATTCCAAAGGTCCTTCCAGGGACTGGCTGTCACTGGTAAAGAGCACCCAGGCCAAAAACAAGATAAACCAGTGGTTCAAGAAGGAATTTAAGGAAGAAAATATCAGCCGGGGCAGGGAGCTTCTTACCGCGAATGCCAAAAACAAGGGGTATTCCTATCCGGACATCACAAAGCCCGCCTATGAGGAAGTGGTCATGAGCAAGTTTGGCTTCAAGGACTGGGATCAGGTCTTAGCCTCCGTGGGCCATGGCGGGATAAAGGAAGGCCAGGTCGTAAACAGGCTCATAGAATGTTACGACAGGGACTACCCCAAGGTCATGACCGATGAGGAGATCCTCGAAGACATTAATGAAAAGTTCCCGAAGCTTGACCATCCTACCAAGAGCGGCGTGATAGTAAAGGGTGCGGGGGATGTGGCGGTACATTTTTCCAAGTGCTGCTCGCCCGTGCCGGGAGACGAGATAGTGGGCTTTATCACCAGGGGCAGGGGGATTTCCGTACACAGGACGGACTGTGATAATGTCATCCACATGTCTGATTTTGACAAATCCAGACTCATAGAAGTAGAGTGGATGGCTCAGGTTTCGCATGGGGAAAAAGATCGCACGTATTTCGCGAACCTTTCCATCTACGCATCGAACAGGACCGGCTTTCTGGCGGATGTGTCAAAGCTTTTTGCGGAGCAGGGAGTGGACATAGATTCACTTTCCACCAAGACCTCGAAGCAGGGAATAGCCTCATGTTCCGTGGTCTTTAGGGTGGGAAACAGGGAAGAGATAGATACCCTCACGGGGAGGCTTAAGCAGATCCCCGGAATAATAGACATAGAAAGAGGATAGGAAATGACGGATTTTTCCATTGAGTCCACGGTGGTAGGTCCCGTGATGACGAACTGTTACTTCATGATGAATAATGACTCCGGTGAGATGATAGTCATAGATCCGGGGGATGACGTGGGGGTATTGGTCCAAAAGATCGAAAAAAAAGGCTTTGCCCCAAAGGCCATACTCCTGACCCATGGGCATTTTGACCATATCACCGCCTCCAATGACCTAAGGAAGCGGTATGGTCTGCCCGTCTACCTTCATGAAACAGAAAAAAAGTTCCTTGAATCCGAGGGGAGCAATCCCTTTGCGGGGGGCGGGGAAAATGATCTTTTGGTGGATGAATACCTCGAGGGAGAGCCAATATTAAATATAGCAGGATTTTCCATACGCACCATCCATACGCCGGGACATACCCCCGGGGGAGTGTGCTATTATTTTGCGGACGAAAAGACGCTTTTTTGCGGGGATACCCTCTTTCACGGATCCATAGGAAGGACGGATTTTCCCTACGGTGACACGAGGGATCTTTTGAGATCGGTGAAAGAAAAGCTTTTCATCCTGCCTGAAGATACCGCCTGCTATCCGGGGCACGACGCAAAGACCACCATAGGCTGGGAAAAAAAATACAACCCCTTCTTCTGAAAATGACCGTTATAAGCATAAACAAAAAAGAATATGAATATGACCTAAGGCCCCTCGTGAGGGCCTTTTTTCCGTTGGAAGAGGTAAGGTTTGCGGAGGACTTATCTGTAAATAGCGATCCGGAAGGTTGCAGATTGTTTTTTTCTGTTTTTTTTGATGACAAAGCCCTGCTTGTCCGTATCCTTTGTAAAGACGGCAAAGGAAGCTTTAAAAGGGATAAATCCCTTAAGATTCCCACCTCGGGCGATGAATACTCCCCCGAAAAAATAGAGACAAAGAACATATTAAAAAGGGCTTTTTACAATATTCTTTCGGAATATACCAAAAAGACCCTTCCGTGGGGCGCCCTTTCCGGGATAAGGCCCATAAAGCTTGCGATGTCTGTCTTAAATAAGGAAAAAGATCCGGCCGCCGCAGAAAGAGCCTATATGGACTCTTACCTGGTCTCTGAGGAAAAGGCGCATCTGGCCATGAAAATAGCGCAAAGGCAAAAGGAGCTGGTGGATTTTGAAAAGCTAAGGAAATCATTTTCCCTGTATGTGGGAATTGCCTTTTGCCCGTCCAGATGCCTTTACTGCTCCTTCCCGTCATTTCCCATTTCCGTTGGGCATGTGGAAGAATACATAAGAGCGCTGAAAAAAGAGATCATAGAGACAGCAAAGATGTTCAGGGGAAGGGATATTTCCACCATATACATAGGGGGAGGAACCCCCACGGCGCTTTGCGCCTCGGGGTTAGATGAGGTGCTTTCATGCATCGCGGAAAATTTTGACACAAAATCCGTCATGGAATATACGGTAGAAGCGGGAAGGCCTGATTCTGTCACCGAGGAGAAGCTTCTTGCAATAAAAAAGGCCAATGCCACGAGGATCTCCATAAATCCCCAGACCATGAACCAAAAGACCCTTGACTTCATAGGAAGAAAGCATACTACCGGGGACGTAAGGGAGGCTTTTTACCTGGCCCGGGGGGCGGGGTTTTCCAATATCAATATGGATCTTATAGCATCTCTTCCCAACGAGGGGGAAGATGAGGTAAGGCATACGATGGATGAGATATGCAAGATGGCGCCTGATTCCATTACCGTACATTCCCTGGCGCTTAAAAGATCCTCAAGGCTTGGGGAGCGCCTCAGGGAAGGAGAGACCTTTGATACACAAAGCGCCCCTTGCGTCATGGAGATATTTGAAGAGGGCGCAGGGAGAATGGGGATGGAGCCCTACTACCTCTACAGGCAGAAGGACATGGCCGGAAACCTGGAAAACACGGGCTATTCATTGAGGGGCAGGGAAGGCATCTACAACATCCTTATCATGGAGGAAGCCCAGGATATAGTGGCCCTTGGGGCAGGGGCATCGTCAAAAAAGCCTGTCTTTGAACCTTCCGGGGCCATGGAGGGCTCCGGGAGTATTAAGACAAAATTAAAAAGGGTAGAAAGATGCGAAAACGTCAAGGATCTTACCAACTACATCGAAAGGGTAGATGAGATGATAGAGAGGAAAAGAAGGCTCTTCCTTGAATAACCCGGCATAACCCAAGGGGGTTTTTGACCAGCTACGGGGAGGTTATATTTTTTTGGTATAGTCATATTTGGTATTTCGTATTGACTATTTACACTATATCTTGTATAATCTCATGGCAAAACAACTAAATGGGAAATATATAGTGAACGTCAAAGGAGTCCATATAAGCCATGAAGATCATAAAAAGAAGCGGTATAGAGGTCGAGTTTGACCTTACCAAGATAGTGGATGCCGTAAAAAAGGCAAATGCGTCCGTGCCTGACACCCAGAAGATGTCAAAGGAGCAGATCTCAGTGATCTCATCAAACATGATGAGGATAGTGGAAGGTGTGGGGAGGACCCTCACGGTGGAGGAAATACAAGACCTGGTGGAAAACCAGATAATGAACCAGAGGGCGTTCGAGGTGGCAAGGAACTATATCACCTACCGCTACAAGAGGGCCCTCATCAGAAAGTCCAATTCCACCGATGACAGGATACTTTCCCTCATCGAGTGCAACAACGAAGAGGTAAAGCAGGAAAATTCCAACAAAAACCCCGTGGTCAATTCCGTTCAGAGGGATTATATGGCAGGCGAGGTCTCCAAGGACATCACAAAGCGTCTCCTGCTTCCCCGGGATGTGGTAGAGGCGCATGAAAAAGGAATCATTCATTTCCATGACGCGGATTACTTTGCGCAGCACATGCACAATTGCTGCCTCGTAAACCTCGAGGACATGTTCCAAAACGAGACCGTGATATCCGAAACCATGATAGAGCGCCCCAAGAGCTTTTCTACCGCCTGCAACATAGCCACCCAGGCCATAGCCCAGATAGCGTCAAATCAATATGGCGGACAGACCGTGACCCTGGCCCACCTTGCTCCCTTCGTGGACGTTTCCCGAAGGAAGTTCAGGAAGATGGTCCGTGAGGAATTTAAGAAGACAGGCATAGCCGCAGATGATGACAGAATCAATGATGTCGCAGAGCTTAGGGTAAAAGATGAGATCAAACGGGGCTGCCAGATGATACAGTATCAGGTAATAACCCTCATGACCACCAATGGCCAGGCACCCTTTGTGACGGTGTACATGTACTTAAACGAAGTGCCCGAGGGTCAGGTGAGGGAGGATCTGGCTCTCATCATCAAGGAGATGCTCACCCAGAGGATACTTGGTGTCAAAAATGAAAAGGGCGTATATATCACCCCTGCCTTCCCGAAGCTCATTTACGTGCTTCAGGAGAACAATATCACCGAAGGCTCCAGGTACTGGGAGCTGACGAAGCTGGCCGCTGAGTGCACCGCGAAGAGGATGGTGCCCGACTACATTTCAGAAAAGATGATGATGGAGCTGAAGGGCGATGTCTATCCGTGCATGGGCTGCAGGTCATTTTTGACCCCCGACAGGTCCTACCTGGCCGGAAACCTGGCAAAGGCCAAAAACTTTGACCCGGAAAAGCCAAAGTACTATGGCAGATTTAATCAAGGCGTAGTCACAATTAATTTAGTCGATGTAGCCTGCTCTTCCAGGCAGGACGAAAAGAGGTTCTGGGAGATCATGGATGAAAGGCTGGATCTTTGCCATAAGGCCTTGAGGGCCCGTCACGAGAGGCTCCTTGGTACATACTCGGACGTTGCGCCCATTCTATGGCAGTACGGGGCCTTAGCCCGCCTCAAAAAGGGCGAAAAGATAGACCGCCTGCTCTATGACGGATATTCCACCATATCCCTGGGCTACGCCGGTCTTTGCGAGTGCGTGAGGTACATGACCGGGGTAAGCCACACGAGTCCCAAGGGGACGGATTTTGCTACCGGGGTGATGCAGAGGATGAACGATGCCTGCTTAAGGTGGAAGGAGGAGGAGAACATCGACTACTCCGTGTACGGCACCCCCTTAGAGTCCACCACCTACAAGTTTGCCAAGTGCCTCCAGGAGAGGTTCGGCGTAATCCCCAATGTCACCGACAAAAATTACATAACGAACAGCTACCATGTCCATGTGACGGAGGACATAGACGCCTTTTCCAAACTCACCTTCGAATCTCAGTTCCAGAAGCTCTCGCCCGGAGGCGCCATCTCCTATGTGGAGGTTCCCAACATGCAGGATAATATCGAGGCGGTGCTCGCGGTGATGCAGCATATCTATGACACCATACTTTACGCGGAGCTAAATACCAAGAGCGACTACTGCCAGGTATGCGGATACACCGGGGAGATCGCCATCAGGGAGGATAGTCATGGCAAGCTGGTATGGGAGTGCCCCAGCTGCTCTAACCGCGACCAGGACAAGATGAACGTGGCCCGTCGTACCTGCGGCTACATAGGCACCCAGTTCTGGAATCAGGGCCGCACCCAGGAGATAAAGGAAAGGGTGCTTCATTTGGGGGCGTCATGAATTACGGGCGCATATTAAAAAATGACATAGCCAACGGGCCGGGGGTAAGGACATCCCTTTTTGTCAGCGGATGCACCCATCACTGCAGGGAGTGCTTTAACCCTGAGACATGGGATTTTTCATACGGGAAGGAATACACCACAAAGGAAGAAGGGGAGATTATAGCTTCCCTTCTTCCTAGGTATATAAGGGGTCTTACCATACTTGGGGGAGAGCCCTTTGAGCCCCCCAACCAGGAGGCGGTCTTTGGGCTTATCCAAAGGGTGAGGAAGGATATCCCGGGCAAGGACATCTGGATATTTTCGGGATACGATTGGGAAGAGCTGACGGATGAAGACCATCCGGTCAGAACCGCGTATACCGACAGGATACTGGGAATGATTGATATTATTGTGGACGGGGAGTTCCATATCGAAGAAAAAGACATCTCCTTGAGGTTCCGGGGAAGCGCCAACCAAAGGATAATAGACGTCAAAAAGACTCTGGCCACGGGAGGGGTGGTGCTCTCTAAATACATAGAAAAAGTAAGGAACAGTTAAATACAGTTGAAACCGTAAGGGAAAGATGGTATAATGATCATTCACGTTACTATACAGCCGGGTTTCATAAAGGGACGGTGATCACCTTGGATCAAAATAAAAGCGCAGAGGACATACTCTTGGAGAATCAGTCGCTTCTTCGAAAGCAGAATGCATACGCCAGGGTAAGGACGATGATATTGGGGATAATGGCGGTATTTTTCTGCGGAGGCGTCCTTTATGCGGGGTATCAGATAAATCATGCGGCAAGATCGATCGATACCTCCATGGCCGTTGTGGAAGACATCAGGGAAAAGGTGGATGAGCTGGATTTAAATTCATTAAACACCACCCTGGAGAACCTTTCCACTATCACCGAGAACCTGGAGGATACATCCGACGGGCTCAAGGATTTTTCGGATGCCATAGGGTCGTTTAGTCTTTTTGGGAACTAGAGGTTTTTTGGTATATGAGTTCTGTACTTATCATAGATGATGACAATGTGGCTCTTCGCGTGACGCAGCGCCTGCTGGAAAAAGAGGGCTTTGAGGTGACGGGCACCTCTTCCGGTGAGGATGGCCTTGAAATAATGACCATGGAGCAGCCGGACTTGGTGCTGCTGGATCTTCATATGCCGGGGATGGATGGCTTTGACGTCATAAGGAAGATGAAGGAAGATCCCGTCCTTTCAGATGTTCCCGTCATTTTTCTTACGGCGGATGAGGACAATGCTACCGAGGCAAAGCTCTTTGATGAAGGCGCGATGGACTTCATAAAAAAGCCTTTCCCACTGGAGGCAGCCATCCACAGGATCAATAGGATTATCGAATGGAAATACCTGAAGGACTCCCTTCAGAGCGAGGTGGAAAACAAGACCGCGAAGCTGCGGGAATCCAATAGAAAGATAAGGAGCCTTTCACGCCACGTGATCTATGCGCTGTCGGTAGCCATTGACGCAAAGGACAAATACACGAACGGACATTCGAACAGGGTGGCGGAGTATTCGATGGAGCTGGCTCGCCGTATGGGCAAGCCCTCCGAGGAGCTGGAGGAGATTTATGACACGGCCCTCCTCCATGACGTGGGAAAGATAGCCATCCCTAACGAGATCATCAACAAGCCTGGCAAACTGGACGATCATGAGTTCGAGATCATAAAGTCCCATCCCGTAAAGGGCTATGAGATACTAAAGTCCATTCCGGAGATGCCCTCCCTGTCGATAGGGGCGCACTGGCACCACGAACGCTATGATGGCAGGGGATACCCAGACGGGCTAAAGGGAGAGGAGATTCCCGAGATAGCCAGGATCATAGGGGTGGCGGACAGCTATGACGCGATGACATCCAACAGGAGCTACAGGGATCTTCTTCCCCAGCATGTGGTCCGTTCAGAGATAGAGAAGGGAAAGGGCACGCAGTTTGATCCCGTGATAGCGGACATCATGCTTCAGATGATAGACAAGGATGTGCGCTATGAGATGAGGGAAATATAAGGCAAAGATGAAGGAAATACGCATTTTTCCGCAGGGGTACAGTATGTATCCCTTCCTCATCCCGGGGAAGGATGAGGCAATCTTAAGAAAGCTCAAAGCTGAAGATCCCGTAAGGAAGGGCGATGTCATCGTGTTTAGGAGGAAGGGGGAAAGACCTCAGGATACGCCCCCCATCATAAACAATGACACTCCCGGCATCCTGGTCATACACAGGGTGGTGGGAATAAAAAAAGACGGATATTATTTCCTGGGGGACAATCAGAAAAAAAATCGGGTGGAAGGTCCCATCAGGAGGGAACAGATGAAATACGTCATGACCCACAGGATAAGGGAAGGAAAGAGGGTGGCCGTAAAGAGCCCGGTTCTTTTTGTGTTTTGGACCGTTTACAGATGGATAATCCCCATAAAAGATCCCCTCAGGGATATCCTGTACAGGATAAAGGAGTCGATAACACTACATTCTAAAAAATATTTGTAAAGAAATGAAAAAAGCCCCGGGAAAAAGCCCCCGGGGTTTTTCGTTTTGTACAGCTTCCCTTCAACACTCACGAATCAGCGAAGAAATGTGGGTGAAAAGAGTGCCTGTGACTGGTGCTCTTCCTGCTCTTGTTTCTTCTTCTGCATCATGAGAGTATAGGTCTCTAAAAGCTGCTGTTTCTTCTGCTCGCTGACAGCCTGCGGATAGTCAAGATCCTCGATCCTGCTCTTGGCAGCAGTCGTGTTGTACGATGAATACTTGGAAACATCGATCTGATAATCCAAGGCATTGCTCTGTGCGCCTGTGACTGCCCTCATGGAATTCACTTTGTCCAGCGCCTTGTCAATGTCGCTGATGTCGAAGTCGCCCGTGACATCGAAGGAAGCGATGCCCAGGGACTGCAGGGTAGCATTGCCATTGTCAATGCCCATGCTGTTCCCATTGCCGTCTGTGGCGGCCGAGAATGCGGGATTGGATCCGTCCAGGATATTCTTGGTATTGTAGGTGGTCTGCCCTGCAATGTCCGAGATGCCCTGCTTGAGCTGGTTGATCTCTTCCTGGATGGCGCCCCTGTCGCTGCTGGTAAGTAGTCCGTTACTTGCCTGTACAGCCAGTTCCCTCATCCGCTGGAGACTGTCGGTGATGCCGGAAAGTGCACCATCGGCCACGCGCGTAACGTCCTTTAAGGACTCCATGTTGTTCGTGCCCTGGTCCATTCCCTTAATCTGGGCATCTTCGCGTTCCGCAATGCCCAAACCCGCTGCATCATCTGCGGCAGAATTGATGCGGTATCCGCTCGCTAATTGCGAGTAGACGGAGCTGGAAGCTCCTACTGATGAAATAGCACTCATAATAAGGCCTCCTTTCCTTTATTTATGCATGCCATATGGTTACGGTGCGATAGTTTGAACCCTTTACTAAAGAGTCCTACAATCACATCTCCATGATAACATATTTTTCGTATGTCCGTCAATATTTTTTACACGGATCAGAACAAAAAATACCAAAAAAGCCGCACCCGGTATAGATGCGGCTTATTGGATATCCTTATCTTCAGGATATTTTTACTCTACCACGATGACTACATTGTTGTAGGTCGCCCCGGCCGTAAGCTCCGTAACCAAAGTTCCCGTGGAGGCATCGTACTTAGATTCGGAATTTTTGACACCGCAGTTTTCATAAATCTTGAGTGTCTTTCCTTCGGGAGCTATTATGGAAGACGGGTCGCTTACCGTCAGGGAGTTAAGTGAAGATGTCCCCGTCACCTCCCACTTTCCCGTTGCCTCTATGGAGAGGTCTATTCCTAAGTTGTCCGTAGCCGCATAGTCTGCATTGTCGGTGGAAAGTATATTTGCCTGGACATCTGACACCCATGAGTCGTTATTAAATACGTCAGGGGTATATCCGTCCTCTGTAAGTGCCTTGGTGAGGGACTCCTCAGACCACAGATCCTTCCAGCCCTGATAGGTGTAGGATTCTGCCTTGCCCTTGAGAGTGGCATTTTCCCCTATCTTTATGGTCATCTTCCTTTGGTAATCCTGGTGGAGGATGTCACCCTCATACGTGCCGTTTTTGAAGGTGCCGGTGATACCGGGGAGGCTTTCGCCCTCGCCCACTTCCAGGATACCGCATGGCTGCGGCGGATCATAGGTTACCACAGACTGGATGAGCACATTGTTTGTAGACCTTGTTGTGGCATTGTCAAAGGTGATGTCAGCGTTCATGCTGCGAACCAAAGCCAATGACCCGTAGAGGTTCCTGTTGAAGAAATAGGATGCGCCGCACGCACCGTTTGTCCCAAATATATTTATTCCCGGCATGAAGAATTCATCGTCTGCCTTCATGGCGCTGACATTTGAGGGAAGGTCTTTGGGATCCGTGGATACCAAGGTATTTTTGAATTCGGACTTGGCCACCATGTCAAGAGACGGGAGGCTGTTATGTACTACCAAAGCATTAAAGGGAGCCACCACCTCCGACTGAGTGTCTTTCACATCATAGGTCGGCACCTTGGACATTGCGGTCTCATCGGTAAGAGCCACGGAGCCGTTGTCAGATACGAAGTCAGATTCCCCACACATGAACACACCGTATTGTGCACCATACAGCTGTGATCCGTAGAGCCTCATGCCGTATGTCAGGTAGGTGGCATAGCCGCCCTCAGTTACCGTACCCGTGGAGTTTACCACGTATGTGTATGCGTCCACTGAATCCTGGGAAATGGCTCCCCAGTTGTTGGACTCTACGGTAGAGCCGTAGAACCAGGAATTGTTCCTCGTCATAAGGAGGGTAGCCCTTGCTCCGCCTGCCAGGAGCTTAAAGGGAGGCATCCAGATATTATCGGAGTGGGACTTTAAGGTGGAGTCCTTTACCACGAGGGATGTTCCCTGGGGCTGCGCCGTGGAGAAGAGGTATGCGTTGGTGGAACGAGGTCCGTCAGATTCTAATGTCGAGTCTGTGATCCACAGCTCACCGGTCTCAACTCCTATGCCCACACCATAGGCGGCCTCATATCCAAGGTCATTGTTCTTGGAACCTGATGTCACCTTGATGGTGCAGTGGTCTACTATGAATTTGTCTGTTTCGTTTGGCTTAGTTACGGCTATGCCGTTTCCTTCCGTGACAGAGAGGGTGGCGTTGTATATACCGTCCTTGTCAACGGTGCCTTCCGTAAGGGCATCGGCTCCCGTTACGGTATCACCGTTTACCAGGATCTTCGCATAGGAAGATACCTCCTCAAAGGTACCAAACTCCTGCCCTGCGGAGCCGCTTCCACCGCCTTCTCCCGGAGGAGCATCGGTGCCGCCTTCCGATGGCTCATCGGAACCGGAATCGGAACCGGAATCAGAAGAGGTCTTTACGGTAAATTTGTAAGACTTACCCTTCTTTTTCTTAAGGACCTTCTTTGTGATCTTCTTCGAAGACTTCACGGCGAAGAGCTTTATTGTGGTGGTCTTTTTAATGGTGAATTTTTTGGTCTTTCCGGATTTTATCACCTTCTTCAAGGAAGTGAATTTAGAACCCGTGGTATAAAAGACTTTGAATCCCTTGGCGGCCTTTACCTTCACCACGGTGCCGGCCTCTACCGTCCCCGCGCTTTCGGAGACAGTGTACTTTGCTTTTGCCTGCGCATTTACTGTTCCTTGCAGACCTGCCTGCGGCACAAAGGAAAATGCTACGGCCAGGGCCAGGATACAGGCAAAAAGCCTTTTGGTAAGTTGCTTCATTTTAGATCCTCCTTTACCTAAAAAAAATTTTAATCCAGAAGAGGATACCATACATGCCATTGTATAGTCTAGTTTTACGGGCACAAATTCCCACAGGTTCATTAAGCCGTTGGCACAAAATTTAATAGAGCCATATCCTGCGCCGGGAGGACCGGTGTTGTCAAGTCTTTTTTTCTTGCGGGTTTGGGGGTTTGGTGCTATAATATCACCAAAGGATAGGGGAAATAGTTCATGGGGTCTGACCCCCATTGCATCGGAGGTATGAAGATGGGAATATATCTTAATCCGGGGAATGAAAATTTCAGAAGAATACTTTCAGCAGATATCTATGTCGACAAGACCATGATGATATCTGTAACGAATAGCTTTATAGAC